>JABHIW010000164.1 GCA_018670825.1 Candidatus Scalindua sp.
TATAATTCATTGTTGTACAACAACTTAAGGAATTGAATTGTATCAGTTTACTCCCAATTTGCAAGGGTTTCTACTGCCTCATACTATACATAACATACGACTATTATTACGCTTAGGAATTCCCGTACAGAAACTAAATAAACGATTTCGCCGCACATACAGTGCTTCTTTCGTAGATCTTGATGAAGATGGACATCTGGATCTGTTGAAGGTGAATGATTTTGCAGGGTTTGATCTTTTCTACAATAACGGCAAAGGGGTTTTCAGAAATGTCACTCAGGAAAAAGTAAATAAGTCTTCCCTGTTTGGAATGGCTCATTCTTTTGGAGATTTTAATAAGGATGGTCACCTGGATTTCTATGTAACCGGTATGAGTTCTACAACGGCCCGTCGTCTGGATAAAATGGGCTGCCAACGACCTGATTTTGCTGAGTACGACCGGAAAAGAATGGACATGGCATACGGCAATCGGATGTATTTATGGGATTCAAAGGGGATATTCAAACAACCTGAGTTTCGGGACCAGGTTGCCCGCACCGGTTGGTCTTGGGGGTGCTCATCTCTGGACTTCGATAATGATGGCAATCAGGACATTTACGTTGCAAACGGTCATAACAGCCGTAAAACAGCACAGGATTATTGTACTCATTTCTGGCGCGATGACATTTACCGGGGAAATTCTAAACCGGATCCTGAACTATCGACTATTTATAGAGCCGTTTTCAATATGAATGAAAAACATGGTCATTCTTGGAATGGTTTTGAGCACAACCATCTTCTGGTCAACCAGGGAGAAAAAGGATTTATCAATCTCAGTTTCTTAATGGGTATCGCTTTGGAAGAAGATTGCAGGGCCGTTGTCAGTGACGATCTGGATGGTGACGGTAAGGTGGATTTATTGGTGACCGAACCAAATAAACCTGGTCATAGAGGGCAATTGTTTGTTCTTAAAAATAATTTTCCCAATAAATCTTCCTGGATCGGAGTTCAATTAGAGGATGAAAAGCTTATCCATAAAAAAGAAATTATAAAAGGCGGTTCACCAATTGGTACAAAAGTTAAATTAAAAATACAGGGGCAGGAACAAATCGCCGTTTTTGTCAATGGAGATTCCTTTACATGTCAACACTCTCTTACAAAACATTTTGGGCTAGGCCAGAACAAAAAGGTAGATTCTCTTGAAGTACTCTTTCCAAACGGGACCAAAAAAGTTATAAAAAACCCAAAAACAAATCAGTATCACAAAGTACTACAATTAATAAATTAAAGCATTCTTCTTTCTCAACTAAATGATGCGCTACCAATTAGTAGAATCTTTTTATTCGACATGTTGTTTGGCAGGTAGGTTTCCATCTCTATAGGACTAGCAGATAAAAACCTCTCAATCTACATTTTGAAAAAAAGATAAATCTTTATCGCGATGAGGACTCCTATGCCCAGCCCTAAAAACCAGGCCCATGAGTTCTTTCTACCATCTATCTCTTCCTTCTGATCATCCATAATAAGTTCCCCCTTTATCAACTTCTAAAATAGCGGACCCCCGTTACGCACAGCCAGACAAAGCCGCAAGCTGCCGAGATACCTCCCAGGACGGTTATTACTGGAAATGATTTGCCAAGATCACGCTCATAGGCAAGCATTAAAAGCCCTGAGAAAAGGAAAAACAGGGGAATAATATATCTTTTCCCGGATTTTTTTGCTTTAACCGTCTGTTCACAATTGTCACATTTACCAAAAGCCATTTTATTGTTTAATCTTTCTCACTGTTTTTATTTTTATTTACCACCTGTCAAGATTACCGGTATTGTGCTCATAATTCAAACTATTTGTCGCTCTTTTCCCTCTGGAGTAATTTATTTGATCAGTTATTTGGTACAATATTTTAACTGGGTATCGTAAAGGTATTTTTCATGTCCTGCATTTTGGGAAACTGCTGAAAAATGACAGGTAGGATGAATTGTTCTATGTTTTTTTCATCTTATTTTCTCTTACCATAATCCCCTTCACTCTTTTAAAATTGAATTACTTTTCTTCCAACAAACTTATTAATTATTAGATCTGTTTTTATCTCCTTGTCCAGTTCTTCATCCTCCATAAATCTCTTCAGTGTATTTTCATCTATTGATGAGTCTGATTCCAGGTTTTTAACAGCTTCTTTTTTTGAAGCAAGATAAAATATCTGAACTTCGGCATTTCCACCGACAGAACCTGGCGACCAATAACCATAGTTTCCCCCCGCTTCATTGGCAAGGAATTCTATTTTAACAACATGATCTTTCGTATCAAAGATTCGTGTAATCTTTTTCGTTGGCGTATTGCCCCACACCCCTTCCTTCGAAAAACTGTATTGGGCTGTTACCAGATAAGCACCCGTACGTGATACGGAAATCGGCACAACGATCTCAAGCTTTTTGTATAGGGGACCGTATTCCGGATGCATATTGCTGATTTCCCTATCAGAATATTGCTCCTCTACTTCATAGCTAATGTTTCCTATTGCTGCGAATTGTTGGAAGGCTTTTTCATGTTCAATCCCTTCCACCATAGTTCTCTGCGACTGCTTGATGGTCATTGGAAGAATAATGGCAACCGTTATAAATTGAAGAGTGAGTGCAGAGAAGAAAGTAAAGAGTGCTAACTTTTTAGAATGATTTATTAACCAGGAAATTATTGCCGTGACAAAATTACCAATAAGTGCAAGGAGTCCAACCAGGATAAATTGTGCAGCAAAAAAACCACGTAATCCTTGAAGACCGGAAATTTTTGTAATGATTATTGTTGGATTGAATGCTTCTGATATTTCTCCAAAAAAAAGAAAAGGCAATGCAATAACAATTGCAACAAGCGGGGTAACAACAAACGTGAGCAGTCCCAGAGAGATAGCAAGTAGTGATTGTCTTTTAGATCGTATTTCCGGAATATGCTGGTTTGGAAGGTTCGATTCGTGCATTAAGGAAAATGAGGAATTATTGTTATTTGTTATAAGAAATTCAAAATAGATTTCACATAACTGTTAAATACACAGCCACTATGACCTCTCCTGATTTACCGCAATTATTAGCTGAAATTAATTAAAATTATAGAACAAATAGGAATAGATGCTGTGAGATGAGAATCGTCATTAAAACAGCAAGGTTATTTATTGAAATTTATTTTATTTAATGGCCGCAAGTATTTTTCCGGGTGCATCGGCCTTATATTGATCTTCCTGCTCGGCCAGATCTTCAAAGACCGGTATCAGAGGTTTCAGGACGGTAATAAGCTTCTCTTTCGAAATTTGATCTGGAGAACCATAATTTCCTAGTCTATTACTGATTGCATTCAACGTCCAGTCCCTCATATCAGAATGCAGAATATATGGTTTTAAATCAGAAGAGGAGAAACCGGTTTTTCGGTCTATCAATACTTCAAGCGCATGCTGACGAACATGAATACTCTGCCCTTTATCATCTAATGTTCTCTCTGCTAAAGCGATGTCGGCATTTGGTCCCCTGGTAAGTAATTTAAAAATTTCAAGACTCTCTACCCAATAGTCAGATCTTTGAAAAATATCATTAAATATATCCCTCTCCTTATCTGACAATTCTCCCTTAAAAATCGTATCAATACCGTTCTTCAGCTTTCGATCTTTTACTGCTTCAAGTGCATCATCTCGTATTAACCCGGTAAGGCCTCCATTCGTCAGAAAATAAGTGATTGCAGTGCTGCCATTCTGGTCCGGCATTGTTAAGAAAAGCTTGAACAACGATCTGGCTATTTTTTCTTTATTGGCCTCAAAGAAATTTTTACGCTCTTTCAACTTCTTTACAAGATCTGACTGATACCAATAATAAATAGTATCATTTTCCTTTAATTTTTCCATCTTACCTGATACTTCCAATAATGAAGGTACCACCTGATCATCCGCTACAGACGCCCAGAAATTTTCAAACGCTGATTTGTCTTTAAACAGATTCTCCGGCAAGGCTATCTGTTTTCCCTGCTTCTCTCTGCCAGTACTCTCATCATTATCTTTAATTACGACACTATTCTTTTTCTCCGGTGACAATGAAAGTGTCGGAACATCAATATCCAGCCAGGTATATTCAACGGCGCCATATATCTCGGCGATGAGCGTAAGATTGCTTAATGGCAGAAATTTCCAGTATCGAACACTTCCATGGTCATCACTTCTTGTCCAACTTGATTCCTTCATGGGGAACACGTTTCCTCGTTTCGTTTTAACAAGGAAGCGGTTAATCTGGTTAACCGGCCCTTTTATCTCTAAAGAGAGATCATCCCTGACGAGGTTCCCTGTTGTAATGGTAAGAGGTGATTGTTCATATGTGTGTTCAGACTGAATTTGCCCAAGTTCTACCCTTTTTAATCCCTTCCCCCTTAATAGACGTATGCGAATCCTGGCAGACTCCAGACTTTCCACAGGAGACGTGGGAAAGGAGAGATAAACAGGTAGTTTAAAACTGTTCTTACCGGCCAGATTGTTTTCATCATTAAAAGTGTGAAGACCCTTCGCCCATGTCTCAACCAGTTCGACATCACTTCCATCAGAATACTTCCCTGATAAAAGATAAACGTCATCAAACCCCAGATATCTACTATCTTGAGAGGATGGCATGGTAGCGTTTAATTCTAAATCGAGATACGATTGTGACGCCGTGATTTTCGGCTGCTTGCTACGGTTCCATGCTGCTTTTATACACGCAGCTTTAACAGGGTTTAATACCGGGTAATCGGCAAAGTTGTATCTGATAATGTTTCGTTTGATTGTATTTCCCGGGATGAGAATCTCATTTTTCCATTTAATCTCCCTGTTAACATCGTCTTCCTTGTATTCATGAGAGAATTCAATAAAATCTTTTGAATTCGCATCAACAAACCTGATTGTCTCTTTAGGATAACTATTTGTATTAAGACCACCACCCTTGCGTGTAAACTGCATAGCAGATCCAAAACCGGTTTCTTGTGATGGTTTTTCAATTTTAAATATAAGCTTGCCACCATCTACTTCAAAGTCTACTCCATTCAAGTTAATACTTTGCGTATTAACGGCAAGCAATCGATTAATATCCTTAAATTTAATAACCGTCTTAAAACGAAGATTTTCCTGATCGCTTTCCAACGCAATAATTTCAAAATAGGGTGATGGAAAATCCTTTTCCAGAGAAACCCGGTTAAAATTTGAACTTGCATTGGGGCTTGCCAGCATAGCCTTTATTTGTTGTCGTTGCTCCTCTGTCGCATTATCAAAATTGAACGTAGAGGTAATAACACCACTCCCGTCAGAGTTTATCTCGATAGATGACTCAGTTTGATAGCAACCGGTCAGGGCTGATACCAGGAATAAGACCAGACCCAGACAAATAAAAATTTTATGGCGATACATCTATATGCTCCAGCAGAAGTGTCTTGTTTTTAAAGTCCTGTTTACCAGCGGCCTCAATCACTAACGTAAAAGGTGAGCCAGGCATTTTGGCAAAACCGAGTTCGTATTCGTAGAACTCTTCTTCCTTAAATACGTCGGTAATAAAGGATTTAATTTTATTGTCCCAGTAATTCTCACTCTTCTTATGTGATGACTGGACAGTGTTGGCTTTATGACGCAAGCCATAATCAGTATCAATATAAAACGCGCTTATGCTACCCGGCCCTGTTGTAGTCAACAACGTAATACCTGGCAGTGGCCACATGGCGGTAGAGCTACCCAATTCAATTTTTAGAATCGCCACCTTATCTAATACCTGACTCGATCCTTCTGGTAAAATTATCAAAGGAGATTCGGCAGGAGTAATATGATAAAAAGTATCGCTCTTTTCTGTTGCGGTATTAACCTGCATGGCAATTTGAAGTTTCTCAATCTCTTTAATCCATGGATTTGTTATAGGAAACTCTAATTGAACAGGAAACCCTCCTGTCTCTTGTCCCCATTGATTTTTCCCATCAAAAACACCTGTAGTTTTTGACTTTATCTCCGCCTCTGTTTCTTTCCCTTCAACAACCAGTGACTCTACCGTTAAATCTTTATAACTAACAGGCAGGCTAAATGTATCAACGGGAAAATTGACATTTAGCGATGCTTTTACCTGCTCATCTGCCGTAGCACCAATAATTGGAAAGCGAGCATTAAAAAAGCCAAGGGTTTCAAATTCTTCCTCCTTGGCTAGAGTATTCTTCACCTTCGCCACAACAAGCCGTGGCTTTAAATCAACCTTTATCGCTGAAGATGGAATACTCGCCTCTATCAGGTTTTCTCCCATTGCCATCTCCTGATATTTTTTCATATCATCAGCATCGAACTTCCAGCTTACCGTCTTACCTTGTACCTGCCCGTTTGATGATGATGGCTCGGCAGGCAATTCTATCGTAAGGTTCAAATAAGCATCTTTTATCTCTTCTCCTGCTTGCATACCATCAAACTCTTCTTTCTCCCTGTTAAAAAATATCACAAACCTGTTATCACGGTAAGCGAAACGTGGCCCCATCTTAATAACATTTTCTAAATCCGGTAACGCCTTGCCTAACTCGGGAAATGTATAAACACTTGATTCTACATATTTCGCTGGATCATCAGGACTCTGGGAGATGCTATATGACACTCTCTTCAAACCGCCGGGATACTCTTCCTCAACACCCTTTTGTTCACTCAAGGCTTTTTCACGTAATTCGGCAGGTATGTTTGCTATTAAAGCACTTTCTATTTGTGAGGTTACTTTCTTGATATGATATTCACCACTACCGTCTGGCCGAAGGACAATGCGAAGGTCCTGCTGTATACATCCGGTCAAGTAAACCAATAATAGTATGATAGTTAATTTACGAAACATGATTGTTCTTCTTCGATAACAACTATATCTGGAAAGAGATTTCGTGTTAATTACGTCCCTATAAAAATAAACTTCATGAAATATCCAACCCTGACTTCTTAGTCAGCGGTATCCAGGCCAAACTCTCTCTTAACCGTTTTTTTGGCATTAATAAAATCTTTATGCGCGATATGAAACAGACCTGATATCTTCCTAATTATTTCAATCTCATTATGGTCTAACTCTTCATCACAACACGCGACACGAAAAAGAGTTTCTATAACCGATTTTCTCACATCATAAGAGAGATTTTTGCCTACCTCACGAGTAAAACGATGCAGGTCTATTCTTTCCCTCGCGGCTTCCTTAATGGAAGCCATAACCGTTACTATCTCTTCTTCCGGTATATTACTATATAATGTGAGGATCTCCTTGATCTTCTCATCTTCCTTCGCCAGAAACTTATCATCCGCCTCTGCGACAATCCATAACAGCACCCCCAGGGCGATCTTATCATCTATATCTTTCACCTCAGGTATATCATTTTTGTCTTTCCATACAGATATAACAACATTACTTCTAAATTTATCTAAGAATCCAGCCATATACACCTTCCTTTTATGTTCATATTTCGCAAGCTCTCAACTTTTCTCTTAACTCCTTTTCCCGATCACTTAAAACCATATTGGTGAACTCATTGATTTCCGCTAGCCATGTTAATTTTTCCTCTGTGGATAATCGCATATACTCGATTATCTTCTCGTCTTCAAGAGTATAGGTAAATCCCTTATCCATCCTTTTCCTCCATGTATTTCCTTACCTTATTCAGCATTTCAATATCACTTAGATCCTGGGCTCTTCCACTGAATACCTTCATCTTTATTACATCATCGATTGATGCAAGATAGATATCGATATCCTTTGCCTTTTTTACGGTCCTGTTCTTAAATGACACTTCAAAATCTAACGGGTGAACTAACACAATATCAATGACCTTATAACTGTCTTTTTTATGATAAAAGCTGAATGCCTTAAGGTTTCTGTTCTCTATCCAATCCTTTACCTTATCAGGATTTGTCAGGTCATCAGGGCTTACCGGCAGGCGGGGAACATAACCTGATTTTTTCAATAATGATGTTAACTTGAGAACATTTTCTTTATCCATAGCAATATTGAGATGCCTCTACGATAGTATCTTTCTTAGATTGTGCCATATTGCCTCCTGCTAAATCAAGGATTCATTTATACTAAAGGAATTGTTCTGCCAGAGATATCCCTGTTTGAAAAATCGGACCGCTTAGATTGGACAATTTGTCGTTTTGGAAGATAGATCCTTGGCGTCTTTTGTCCGGGGACAACTAAAACCGGTTTTAGTATATCTGTGTTTTCCATTGACAGGAGTATTATATAGGGTAGGATTCACCGGTTGTTACACTATTATCAAACTTATTAAAAAGGATAACCATGAATATACGTTATAAAGATTACGATTTAGATGCTGCACCGGCAAAATCTTATGGTAAAGATGAATGGATGACTTCTGTTCATATCAACAAGCTCAGCGCCGATGGCTATAAAACAAAAGCGTTTTATTGTAAAGAAACTTTTGACACCAAAGAAGAGGCAGAAGAACATACAATGACTTTAGGTAAACAGATAGTTGATGGCGAACATCCTGATTTTAAAATTGATTTTTAGTTATCTCTGAATTGAGCGATTTCGTTTTCTACATTATAGTAGCCGCCCGTCCGGGCATACTCTTCGGTATGGGCAGGCACAAATCGCCCAATTCAGGCAATTTATAGTCCCTCCATGTTTATAGCTAGTGTCTACTTTCTTTTGCTGTCACACCACTCCGGACATTCGCCGGAGTTATCTTGTAGCCGATATTGGTTGCTTCTGCACCACAAAATCAGGTTATAACGCTCACCGCTGGTAATTTCATTTGCGCCATGTCGGTGTAGACCTCTATGTAAAAGGGCACGCCCCACCTTGTGTGTAATTTCTACATACTCATGTGTTGATAGAAATGATGATTGCTGGCACATACGGCACAGCAATCCGTTAAAATAAATCTTCCCATCGGTAAATTCTCTCCCAAGACACACATTGAAGGTAACATCACTATCGTCGGAATGAAAATCGAGAGATTCATCTTTTCCCATTTTATATTCCACAACAAATCCGTGATGCTCGTCAAGCGAGTCTCCTCCAACATCGTTGAATAGCAGTGTTGATAACGGTGAAATGTATTCAGTCATAAGGCGGTTAAGAAAAGAGTCAAAACCGAAATCGTCAAGAATTGCTCCGTAGTTATTCATACTGTTTGGTCTCTGTATGGTAACTTGCTGTTTTACACACCATTCTTCAAACCACATAACTTCCTCTAATAATTGATTACAAAATTCCGGTTTCAGGATATCAAATGAATAGATGCCCGGATGCTCTTCGTGTAATATCGGTTGTAATGCTTCCGGTGTATTAACCTGTATGGCCTGTAAAAATGAAGGAACAAAAATATCTTCATTTAAGGTATAGAGATGGTTATTCAAGGGGATATAGTTGTGTTGTACAAAGTTGCGATACTCACGCTGCATTTCACAATATGCTTCGTATTCTCTGGTCATGCAAAGCCTTTCAAGACGAGACCCTGAAATATGTTATCAACTGTTTATGGGTGATTTCTTTCCCGGTAAACAGGTCAGCCTCTGTTTCAAGCCGGCATAAGATTATACCGGCTTGAAACGCAAAGCGATTAAACTCCTTTATATCAGCACTCTCAGGTCTGACTACCACCCAGAGGTTTTATGGAGATGTAATATCAAGCAGCTCAACCGTAAAGATCAAGGTCTGGTTAGGTCCTATGGTTGGCGGGGCATTAAGGCCGTAAGCCAAGCCGGAAGGAATATAAAACTCATATTTACTACCAACATTCATAAGTTGCACGCCTTCAGTCCACCCTTTAATAACTTGATTTAATCCAAACTCTGCCGGCTGATTACGTTTGTATGAGCTATCAAACTCTGTACCGTCAATCAATGTGCCACTATAATGCACTTTAACCTTATCAGTCGCCTTAGGCTTAGCACCCTCTCCCTGAGTTATAACTTTGTACTGTAAACCGGAACCTGTCTCCTTAACACCAGGTTTCTTTTTATTGGCACCAAGAAAAGCCAGACCATTTCTGGTGTTTTCAGTACCTTTAGACATTATTTCTGCTTGTGCTTTTTTCTGTGCCTTCTGCTGTTGAGCCGCCATAAAAATGTTAATCTCGGCCTCTGACATCGCAAGTTCGCCCCCCTTTACCATATCATCTAATCCTTTAGCAAATAGTTCTACATCCACTTCCAGTTCGCTCTTTTTACTATAGGTGCCAATTTGTGTACCAAGGATATAGCTAAACTGTTGAGACTCCGACCAGCCGGCTGCAGTACTTGCAGACTTAGCATCATCTTGCGCAGTAGTAATACCTGAAATAATAAACAGCATTAAAGCAGAAAATAACATAATTCTCAGTTTCATAATAAACTCCTAAAGTCCGTAATTTTAAATATAAAGTCTATAAACAAAGTACACCCATGTAAAAGCATAATTCATGAACGCTCAGCCATCATATGATGGAGTTCGTCTTTATGATATGATAATTCGGTAGATGTAGAGCTATTTTAGAAATGTTAATGATGAAAATCAATAGCAAAAACATTGGTAAAAAGCATCCTGGGAATGGGAGAATGAAATATTTCTGATGCAGGAGGAATGATCCAGCATTACATAAGTAGTTAAGTCCTCGGCGTTTTTTGTCCGGGGAAATAGGTGAAATTCGTGTCTAAATCCCTTAATCATAAATTAGTCTTTTCTCAAAGTAAAAAATTCTCCCTATCTGTCGATAATTAAATTAACAGAATCGTATAGCGATTATGAAGAAATAAAAAAAGAAGGAAGTACTGAGGATATAATGACTTATATGCAAAGAAGAAGCAAATCAAAGCAAATAGCTGCTAATCTTGTTGTTTACTCAATATCTGTTTTTCTTGGTACTGTTGCATTAGTTTTTTTCTATAACTTATGGAACAGTACAGTAGGGCATCTAATTATATTTATGAGTCCGTATCTTATCTATATTGCCGGAAGTTATGGTTTGAGCCACAGGAAGAGGAAATTCACCACGGAGAAAAAGGAGAAATTAGCCACAGACTTCCCCGGACAAAAAGCGCCGAGGACTTTGCACAGATAAATACAGATTAAGGAATTTAGGAATTGACGAAAGACGAACGTCAAAGCTCCATATTAATCCTTTGACCACCATAACTTTAGGCACTTTAGTTCACTTCACACTTGATTAATATTGTCTAACCTTATTCCCCAATAAGGCTGACTACAATTTTTGTAACTTGTTTTTGTGACCCGACCACTTAGGCAGCTCGTCAGCAATGTCGATAATACACATACCATAGAAAATATGACACGTAGGTTTGAATTTTTCCGGGACTTTTGACGTACCTCCAAAATCGAAGAGGGATGGAAACGCAAGCCACATATTGCGTCCTTCATCCGCTATGAGCGTACCGCACCGGGCACAGCTGACTTTACAGGGAAGGATCCTTTCCTGTTTGTTCAACTCACTGTTATAAAAGTGCAGGTGCTCTATCCCTTTTGTTATCCTGACGTCGTGTTTGTGAAATATTGCTGCCCACTGCATAGGTGCACCATGCAATTTCTGGCATCCCAGGCAATGGCATATTTTTGCGTCAACAGGATCCGCACTCACTTCATATTCCACCGCATTGCAGAAACAGGTTGCCCGGTATTTTGCGGTAAAACCAGCATCCGCAATCGATGCGTATTCTTCTCCGAATTCTCTCGCCATAGTCTGAACCAGTTTATCGTTGAAAAGACCTACCCACACAAAGATGCGAAGAGCGCAAAAGAAAGACAAAAGAAATATTTATCCACAGATTTTCACTCCCCGGACAGAAGGCGCCGAGGACAAGGATAAAAAACAGATACGAAAAATAAAAAACGAGAAGCAAGAATTATGATTTCATATTTGCGGTGAATATCTTTTTACAACTTTAGGCACTTTAAACTTTAGTTCACTTCCCGCCCGGCCAAGCCGTTCGGACGGGTAGTCACTTATTTTCCACTTTAGATGCCTGAGTAAACCATATCAGTTCTGTGGATCATCAGTTTTACGGTCATTACGCCAAAACTCATCTGCCATTGCATTAATTGTTATTTTGATAAGCTCTTCAACAGAACCAACTTCTTCTTTTAAGCTAGCGCCATCCTCATGATATTTGGTCAGCTCAGCAAAGATACCGTCTTTGTGCTTTTGTAAAATAGCATTATTCTGTTTTGTAAAATCATCTAACGCGGTAAAAATCGCATTCTTATACACTTCTTCATCCTTTGAGCCTGGATGTTTTCCTGCAAAGACAACCACGCAGTGTTGGAAAATACCGTTAATCATTCCTGCATAGGTGTCATATGTTCTCTTAAATTTAATAGCTATCATAATTTCTCTCCCAATTCTATACGTGTTTTTCCGTGGTTAAATATCTCTTTTGCCTTTCCTTTGCGTCCTTCGCGTCTTTGCGGTGAACAATTCTTTTTTCTATCTATTCCCTTTCTAAATCAACAATCACACTATCTAACGTACTTCTCATGATATCTATATTCTCAGTTGTGACGTCAGTCGACGTACGTGCCATTGCCTTGCCTGCAGCGTTCATAAATGCAGTATACTGTTTATCGCTATCCATTAACAGAGGTGCAACCCGGCTGACCCAATGCGCCAGCGCTGCCTGGTGTTCATATATTTCTTCTTTAGATCCAACAAGTTGAGTCTTTTTCAATGCTTCGAGTAATTCTTTATTATTCATCCCATAATCCTCCTTTTGTTTCCTCTGCATAGTTAAATGCGTTTAAAAACTTATCCTTATATTTAACATTGGGCGGTATCGTCTTAACAATAGCATATCCGGCCCTGACAATCTCCTCATTTAACATCTTACCATTTGACAAATAAACATAGCATAACAGTCTTCCATACCTATCCATTTCCTTTATGTCGAACTCTATCGTTACAAAGTTTCCTCGTTTAATCAGACCATTTACATACGCTTTTGCCCTTGCACCCATTTCAACAATCGCCTCTATATCATGTTCGCTCATGTTTGCATCTTTCAATGCCTTCCTGTCTATTCTACTCTCAGGTGCATCTATGCCGATAAGCCTAACTCTTTTTTCAACTCCCCCGTAGAGAACCTGTATTACATCTCCATCTATTATCCTGGTAACGAGAGTTTTTTGTTGAGCATATACGGATGAGGATACCAGGACGAGAACGAACACCAATGACAGGGCTTTTATGGATTTTCTCATAATTAGATATCCAGGTTAAATAAGCAGTTATCCGTAGATTTGCTAAGAGTAATGGCTTTTCACCGCAGAGACGCTCCCCGGACAAAAGGCGCAGAGGACAAGAAGAGCGCAGAGAAAGACTAATGTCAAAGATCAATATTTATTCTTTGACCACCATAACGTTAGGCACTTTAAACTTTAGTTCACTTCCCGCCTAACAAACTGGCGGGCAAGTAGTCACTTTAGTTTTTGTATTTCTTTGTATCGATAACAGTCCACAACATGATCATTAACCATTCCCGTTGCCTGCATATGCGCATAACAGATAGTAGGTCCCACAAACGAGAACCCCCTTTTTTTCAAATCCTTGCTCATCGCTTCAGATACTTTTGTTGTAGCCGGGAGTTCCCGGGTAGACTTATACCGGTTGGTGATGGGCCTTCCATCAACGAATTGCCAGATATATGTGTCAAACGTTCCAAACTCCTTTCGGACTTCAAGAAATCTTTTGGCGTTATTTATTGCTGATGCTATTTTCAGTCTATTTCTAATTATTCCCTTGTCCACCAACAACGCCTCTATTTTCTTGTTGCCATACCGAGATATCTTCACGGGATCAAAGTTGCTGAATGCCTTGCGATAGTTTTCTCTTTTCTTTAAAACGGTTTCCCAGCTCAGGCCAGCCTGTGCGCCCTCCAGGATGTGAAACTCAAATAGCGTTCTGTCATCATGTACGGGCACCCCCCATTCATTGTCATGATAATCAATATAAAGCTGACTGGTAGTTCCCCAGTCACAACGTATTTTATCCATAATTAATTTTTAAAAAAATGGATTGAATTATTTGTCAATAAGCCAGGATTGACACTCTAAGCCCCTTATAATTTTTGCTCTTTCCATATTATTGGATCAAACTCAACTGTTCGGTCGGCGTTGGCAATCCAGACATGTCTATCCTGAATAGTGCATTGCCATTCCATTGTTCGGTCTATCATTGAGGCCAAATCCTCCAAGGCTTTCGCGGGCAAACTTATTACGGACAGATTTTTCAATAGGTTAAGTTTGGAACTTTTATTTTGCCACCAAATGGCGGAACTCCCTTCTTTATAGGTATAGATAATGACATGTTTTGAACGGGAGCATGCTTTACGCGTGCGTTTCTCATCAGCTTCGCCAAGTTCAATCCACAATTCAATAGCGCCTGTTAAATCATTTTGCCATATGGCAGGCTCATGCTTTGTATCAGTTCCTTTGGTGTTTAAGAGCCTTTCATGTGCATTTAGAGCAAGTGCCAATATTCGGGCAACTATATATATTCCCGTCTCAGGTGGTTGATGAGCTATAGTATACTTGTGTTCCTGATAATAGTTGCGGTCTAAGTCCGAAACGTTCAAGGTGACTTTCAATATATTTACTTTGAGTCCCATAGTTATTATTTATTTCCTAAAAATGCTACTCCGTATATTGGAGATTTTCGCAGAAGTTATGTAACATCAATAAGGTATTCTTCTATTAACGGGTTTTTAACCGCCGAAGGAGTGTACTGTTAAGGGCTTGCTAAAAACAGATTTGCATTTTAGCAGAAGTAGCTGCTAAATAAGAATGTTTTATGATGATTTGACGAAATTTTATTTTCGGTGTGTCAGTTCTGATGGCAAGACGGCTTCACAAGGTTAAGTCCTGGAATTTGCTATACAAAAATATGCAGGGATCATATTCTATTTCCTACAGGCTGTCCGAGAATATGTGCTACCAACACTTGATACCGTGAGTAATTATTAAAGTTGCTGAAATTTTAATAATAAGGAGAGACATGATGGATTGAATCATTTATCAAGTGGCGAGATGCGACCCTGCTTCTCCTGTTTCCCTTTTATACGTTTCATTAAAAATCGTATCAGCAAGCCATTTTTTAAAACTCGGGTTATCCATGAACTGTTTGAATAATTCTGTCTGATCAGTCAGCATTTCTACGATAACACGCTCTAGGGCCTTGTCGTGTTCGATACGGGCGTTTTGTTTATCATCCTGTTTCATGGCATTCTGATACGCCTTGTCCAAGGCAACCTTCACCGGTAATTCCTCCGTAATTACCTCTCTGATTTTGTCCGCGTCCTTCCAATCGATATTACCGAAATGATCATTGAATGCCTTGATAATATTACTCAGATGATCTATTTCAGATTCTGCTTTTTTCCCGCCACCACCAACGAGTATGGGGTCTATTTCCGCATCTTCATTAGCAAGTAGTATACTCTGGGTTTCCTGTACTTCTGAACGGTAACTGTCCATATCAATTGTTTCAAGAATCCCCTTCGAAAGATCATCTTCTTTTGGTGCAGGTAGTTTTGGAATCAGGAAATTCAAAAACAGAGACAGTTTTTCCCATGATGGATTGGCGTAAGGGAGAATAGCAGCAAGAAAATTATAAGTACGCACAAAGGATTTGGCTTTACCCTTGAAGTCTACCTGGCCATCTTCATCCAGATCGCTATTATAAGTTGCAACACTGGCATCCAGGATTGGATCAAGTTTTTCACGGCTTTCACCGGAAAGAAAAAGACTCACCAGCTCATCTATCTGAAATTGATTATAGACCTGATAACCATCCAGAGTTGATTTTAGGTCATGTAGTTTGTTGGGATCTGTTTCGTCACTTAGTATCGTTGTCCTGTAGTAATCGGAAAAGGCAAATTGAATAACCTCGGTACTGTTCATAAAATCGAGCACAAAGGTGTCTGTTTTTCGCGGGTGGGCGCGGTTAAGGCGGGAGAGCGTCTGTACCGCCTTGATGCCAGATAGCGCTTTGTCAACATACATTGTGTGAAGAAGCGGTTCGTCATAGCCGGTTTGAAATTTGTCAGCTACGATCAGGAAACGATAAGGGTCCACTTGGAATTTATCTGGAATACTATTGCCTGGAAAACCGTTCAATGAAGATTCGGTGACCTTTTTGCCAGCATACTCATGTTCGCCTGAAAAAGCAATTATGGCTTCAAAAGGATTTTTTCTTTCCTTCAGGTAATCGATAAACGCATGATAGTACTGGATAGCCCGGTTAATACCACTACACACAACCATTGCTCTGGCCTGGCCACCGATTTTGTGTCGTGCAATAACGTTGTCAAGGAAATGATCTATCATGATCTCTACTTTCTGGCGGATAGCATAGTCGTGCGATTCAACGTAACGACGAAGCTTCTTTTTTGCCTTCCTTGTGTCAAACTCAGGGTCATCTTCAACTGACTTTATAAGTCGATAATAGCTGTTAACCGGTGTATAGTTCTGCAGCACATCCAGGATAAACCCTTCCTGAATAGCCTGTTTCATGGTGTATGAATGAAATGGGCGGTGTTTGACGTCATCACCTTCTCTATATTCATCACCGAAAATTTCAAGTGTTTTATTTTTTGGTGTTGCGGTGAAAGCAAAGTAACTTGCCTTATCTAGCATCTTTCGGGAAGTGATAATTCTGTTGATCTTGTCCTCAGTATCTTCTACCTCTTTATCTTCCGTGTCCCTTGTTTCGTATTCTGCGCCTGGCCCCGCTAATACGGCGCTCATTTTAGACGACGTTTTGCCGCCCTGGCTGGAATGGGCTTCGTCGATTATGATGGCAAATTTACGATTTCTATGTACATCGCTGATTTCATCCAACACATAAGGAAACTTCTGTACCGTTGTGATAACGATCTTTTTACCGGTTTCCAGAAACTCGCGGAGCTGGATAGAGCCTTCCGTAACAGCACCGACTATGGATGAAACCTGGGCGAAACGCCTGATATTGTCCCGCAACTGTTTATCCAGCACCTTTCGGTCAGTTACGACGATTACGGTATCGAGCAGGGAATTACCATCCCTTTCAAGTCCAATAAGCTGATGAGCAAGCCAGGTGATGGAATTGCTCTTTCCGCTACCTGCCGAGTGCTGGATCAGGTAGCGTCTTCCGATTCCGCTTACGAGGACATCCGCAAGGAGTTTACGCACCAAATCTAACTGATGATATCGTGGAAAAATCTGTTCGCGTCTTTTTTTCCCGGTTCTTTCGTCTTTTTTTTCTACAATCTGGGCATAGTTTTCCAGAATATCAGTTAATCGGTCCTTCCGCAGCACCTCTTTCCAGAGATAATCGGTTGCAATTCCCAGCGGATTAGGCGGATTACCTGCACCATCATTATATCCTTTATTAAAAGGCAGGAACCATGAACCCTTTGCCTTAAGATGGGTGCACATCCGTACTTCATGATCGTCCACGGCAAAATGTACTATGCACCTGCCAAACTGGAAGAGAAGCTCTCGCGGATCACGGTCGCGCCTGTACTGATGAACAGCATCCTGGACTGTTTGCTTCGTAAGTCTGTTTTTCAACTCAAAGGTCATAATCGGCAGACCGTTGATAAATATGCCCATATCAAGTGCGAGTTGAGTTTCATTCTGACTGTAACGGAGTTGACGGGTTACACTGAATATGTTTTTTGTATAGAGTTCCTGTGCCTTGGGATTTTTTGTCGAAGGTGCACCGTAAAAAAGATCGAGAGAGACCGGCCCGTCACTCACACCAAGCCTCAGTACATCGATGATGCCTCTCTTTGCTATTTCACCCTGAAGGCGGTGGAGGAATTTTGTTTGGCGTGGAGTATCTTCACCAAATGAAAGTGCATCGAAAGCTTCCGGTTGGGTTTCTTTTACAAAGTCGATAAGCTTTACAAGGTCAATTGCGTGCTCGCGATCAAGGTCTTTGGCGTCACCCAGCACGTAACCGGCATCATGTATCAGCGAATCACAAATGATAGTTTCCAGGCCTTTTTCTGAGGTGTCAGTCATTTTCATAATTTATTACTCACCCTAGCTGAAACAGTACACGAAAATAGGCGAAAATAAAGTGAAGTCTATGAAACACTATATATGCTCGATTTCATACAAGAAACCGCAATATATTGATTTTAAGGCATAATCGTTCTCACAAAACCATTACTTGCGAAAATAGGCGAAAATAAACCCATAACTCCAATATGGAACATGCTTTGCACCTTTTAGTGCTTCAGATACGCCTATTTTCTTAATCAACTTACCCTCCAAAGTTGCATTAAGACTTAGTGTTGTAGGATAAAAATATTTTGCATAATCTTAATAAAGATGATAAGCTTCAAGTGCGCTTTACAAAGTAGAGCTGTCGGCATTTCTGAGGGTTGTTTGCCCAAAACTAACAGCCCTTGTTTATTTTTAGAATTCTTCTCAGTTCCACATCACTTACTGATGTGCATTTTCTCTTTTGGCTTCGATATCTTTTTCCATGATCCTTACCAAAATCAAAAAAACTTCCTATTTGTAATTTTTCTGATCCTTGACGGCATCGTAGATACATTACACAATCTAAATCTTTACAGAATATGGCAATTGTTCCTCTCTCCGGTTGATACATTACTTCTCTATCAATATCACCTCTCAGTAAAAACTCCATAAACATCATTTGACGAGCACGTCTTTGTGAAAAATCCTTCTTTTTTTTATCACCAGGTGCGCTTTCATAAAAAATATGGTCAAAATCTCTTTCGTCAAATGATACAGCTATACCCCAAAGGTAAAAAGAATTATTGCTAACATACTTTTCCCTGTATTCATTGCGATAGGTATCAACATCAGGCAACAATATAATTTCAACAGCTTTTTTCATCTTTAATTAACGCCCTTGCCAAATAAACAGGTTCAATTTCTGCTCAGACAAACCACTTGAAACATCAAAGCTCTTTAAACCTGTTCTCCGTTTAAAATACTGGATAATGCTATTTTTAAAAGTACTCTCGCCTGTTCTATTAACGGCATGTCCGATTAAACTGGTAAAATAATCTGCTATCTGTAATAGCACATTCTGCCCGGAATCATAGGCCTGCAAGTGTTCAATCTTGCAATCTGTTCTATTCCAATAAATATGTGACCTCAAAAATGCTAGCAAAGATTGTGCTCGGCTTCGATCACTCGTAGGTTTATGATCCAGGTAAACATAATACCGGGAATTGCTACACAATTTTTCGCGCAACATCAAGTAATAAAACTTAAAAAAGGCTAATTCAATATCATTATTGTGATACTCCTCATAATTGATAATTGTCTTGTCAACAACGATCCCGCGAAACTGTAGATACTCACAGCTAACATACAGATCAATAATATCTTTATATAAATCTTCATACGTTCTGGATGTTTTTACCCATTTAAGCTCTTTACAAAAATTGTGCTTATTTAAAATCGCCTTTATCTGTTTGACAAGTTCATCCTTTTTGACTCTGGGTATAATAATCCCACCGATAACCATTTTTGACGAATCCTTATTTTCAACCCGAGACTCATCACAATAAATATTAAACGCGTTCTTCAATTTACTCATTACAAATTTTCTCCACATCATCTTCAACTTCTTTCCGGCCTGCCGAAGCTTCGGCGCAGGCAGGTATTTCTTCTGTATCAGGCATATTTTCAAGTAATTCCTCGTCAGTAACATCCTCAACCTTGATACTTCTTACATCCACTTTGCCGGTAACTACATCAGAAATAAGTCGTGTGCGATATTGTTGTAATAAATCAATTTGGTGCTGTGCTTTCTCAATAGCTAAATCTATCCGCATAGAAGTTATTTCCAAGAAATCAAAAATTTCTTTTTGCTCTGAAGCAGGTGGCAATAGCACTGGAAATCTTTTTAATAAGCCTTGAGCCAAAGAGGCTCTTGTTACAATATTCATTTCTTTAACAAAGAATTCCCTAGATATAAAACTTCGGAAATAGTATTTTGAATATTCTTTAGTGAGGATCTTCTTTGTTGGTCTAAATCTAATTATAAATCCAGAAAAGATAGCATCCTTTATGCTCTCCAAACAAACAGATGATATACCTATCTCTTCAATCGTTTCTGAGGTTCGCGTAAAAAACACATCCCCTTCCTGCACTGACAACCGCCTTCTTTCCTTATCAGATGACCTAGCCAATCCTTCTACTTTTAGTGGTAATGACATATTACTGTAAACATCTCCATAACTTATAAATGGATACCCCGAACCAAAATAGTCAGCACTTTCACTTATTCCATTTTGAAATCGACCTAAACTTTTTAATGGAACAATATCCCAATGCTCTGGTATATCACCAAGCCAATCAACTTCGCCTGGATTCATTTTGACTTCAGGATTAATACCTCGCGTCACTGCCTGATTGATTATGGCCTGCTTCTGCTCCTTGAGGAGTTCGATCATTCGCTTTTTAGCGCGGATGAAGCTGGCAATCTGGGAGGCTTTGCAGTCAAGGAAACGGGCTATTTGATTTTGTTCATCTCTTTTTGGAGTAGGTAAATACTGATTTGCAAAAGTGTCAAACCGAAAGTCAGTTGATCTTTCTCTTATTCCTTTTGTTAGTGAAAGAATGTATTCTGAACGAGCCATTTCTCTCACAATATGAGCATAATACATAGTGTTTAGTTTTTGCTCTTTCGGTAGACAAACTGAATAGACAGGCGTTGCTTTACCATCTGAATCAGAGACGCCTATCGCGCCTGCAAATGCATCCATTTGGTGTATAACAAGATCACCTTTCCTTATTCCTTGATAACCTATTTCCTTCAAAGATTCTGTAAAACCTGTTGTTCTTCTTTTTTTTCGTAAAGTCACAATGCCATCTCTAAAACACGTGACAACATCATCCTCTTCCCGAATAGGACGGTCAGCTTTTTTGAACAGCCATTTTCCACGATATATCTCCCATCCTTTTGGTATTTTTCTCAACCAAGGCACGCCGGAGTCCTTGTATTCGAGATATGGTTTGAGTTTCATAGCTCTTCCTCACCGACAATATCATTCAATAATCCATCAGTTTCTTTCTCTATCGCCCGGATATCCACCACGATTTCATCGAGTGTCCTCATTTGTGTAGGTTTATAGAAATATCTGGTAAACGACACTTCATAACCGATCTGCGTTTTGCTTTTATCAATCCACGCGTCGGGCACATAGGGCAGCACCTCCCGTTTAAAGAAGACTTCAATGCCTCCCTCTTCCGGAAGGGGTACCTGTTCGGTGTCACGCAGATTCGTATCGGGCTGGTATTCAATAACACCGTTTTTATTGCCAATGACTGTTTCAAAGAGGCCGTGCAACGGATCGGGCTTTATAGATTTATGAATTTTACGGATGACAGGCACTCCATTTTCATCTACCATTCCCTTGTCCACCAGTTCTTTAATCTCTTTAGATGAGTATACCTTTTGGGGATCAATACCCTTCAATCGAAGTGGACGTTCCACGGTAATTTTATGATACCCGAAGGCTTCGTTGGGAAATATCTTTGACTGTTCTGTTTCTCTGGGATGAATGATAAGATCACAGATATCCGCAATCTGATTATCTGAAAATTCACAGTTCTTTTTACCGAGGTTTTTCCGCAAGGGGACATACCAGCCGCTTGCATCAATGAGCTGTACCTTGCCCTTTCTTTCCTCGGTTTTTCTGTTGGAGAGTAGCCATATATAGGTTGCAATACCTGTATTGTAAAACATGTTCTCAGGCAGGGCGACTATTGCCTCCAGCCAATCGTTTTCAATAATCCAGCGGCGGATATTGCTCTCTCCTTGTCCGGCATCTCCGGTAAATAGGGATGATCCGTTATGAACCTCCGCAATCCGGCTTCCTAATGCGGTATTGTGTTTCATCTTGGATATTTTGTTAACCAGGAAGAGCATTTGGCCATCACTGGAACGAGTAATCATCTTGTATTCCGGATTGTCTTTGTATTGAATCACAAAGCGGTGGTCTTTGATCTCTTTCTTACCACCCATCCGCTCCTGGTCACTCTTCCAGCTTTTACCATAGGGTGGATTGGAAAGCATGAAGTCAAATTCATTTGAAGGATGACCATCGGCTGAGAGCGTTGAACCAAATTTCATATTTTCTGCCTCTGAACCTTCGCCTTTAAGCAGAAGATCGGCTTTGAGAATGGCGAAAGTTTCAGGCTGAGATTCCTGCCCATAAAGGTGAATGGCTACCTCTTTCTTTTGCTGAGCGGCCAACTCCTTAAGGGTATCTTCCGCAACAGTCAACATTCCGCCGGTACCGCATGCTCCATCATAAACCAGATATGTCCCGGATTCAATATTGGATGCGACAGGTTCAAGGATAAGCCTTGACATGAGCTTTACCACATCGCGTGGAGTAAAATGTTCCCCTGCCTCCTCGTTGTTCTCTTCGTTGAATTTGCGGATCAATTCTTCAAATATGGTCCCCATGGAATGATTATCCAGTGCGGGTAAACGTACTTCGCCTTTTGCATCCGTAACAGGATTGGGGCTTAAATTGATTTCAGGGTTTGTGAATTTCTCTATAACCGAACCAAGAATATCCGACTCCACCATGGTAGGTATTTGATTGCGGAATTTAAACTTCTCAAGGATTTCCTGTACGTTCGGTGAAAAGCCGTCGAGATAGGCTTCGAAGTCTGCTTTGAGCTGCTGCTGTTTAGAACGGGATTTCAGGTCTCGAAGTAAAAAACGGCTTGTATTATAAAATGCCTGACCCGATGACAGACAGAGAGCCGGATTCTGATTGGTAACCTTTGCTTTATCCAGCTGCTCTTTCATCTTCAATACGGCCTGTTTTGTAGGCTCCAATACCGCATCGATCCTACGGATAACGGTCATAGGGAGAATAACATCTCGGTATTTACCGCGCACATAGATATCTCGAAGACAATCATCAGCGATACCCCAGATGAAATTTACAATCATGTTATGTTGAGCTAAATCCATGCATTTCCCTTTTGCTTAATAGTGATATGCTTAATGTGAACACTATTATTGAATAAACAATGAGTATAACTGTATATAAAACGATTACTTATATAAAATAAGTAAAACTATTTTTGAAGATATTTATAATGTCGTTGAGTGATCTGTAGCGACTTCCTGTCCAGGAATATTATAAAAGAGTGGGGGTGTTTTGCAATACAAAAGATTAGACACGAATTTCACAGATTTGCACGAAAAGAGATAAACAAGTTTCAACGCTCCCCGGACAAAAAGCGCCGAGGACAAGGAGAGCGCAAAGGAAAGACAAAAGAGATATTTAGCCACAGACTTACACAGGAAAAAAAAGACTAAGATGGAGGATAGAGGAGAAAAGGCAAAGACACGAATTTCACGGATTTGAATGTGATGTACATATTTACACGTATGTGGAATAATTAGCCAGAAACACACCGTTTTTTTTGGATGAATATGTCAAAAATATCTCATTTCGTTGGTACCTAAAATTGTATAAACTAACTAACATTTTGTATATGTATAACTTATGATTCGTAATTTACTGAATATATAAACCGATAAAATTGTGTCGCATAAATGGCATGTTTATTGCAATTCTACTCAATCAGGAAATGAAATATTCCAAGTAAAGACTTTACTGTTTGTGTCGATAATAATGATAGAGAAAGTCACTTTTAACATTTGGTCATTTATTAATTTAACTATTTAATACTTTTTAGAATCATTGCAAACAAGTGACTTTCTCTATCGACTAATAGTGTAAAAAAAGACTTTTATGAGTTCGTGTATCGCATTGCTTCAAAACCTAAATCACATATCATTTATATTAAATAAATCGGTAGGTTGAAGCGACTACACGGTACATTAAAATTGTCTTTTTTACAAAGAGAAAGGCTTTTGCTGTCTCGTGTACCGTATTGCTTCGCAACCTAATCACATATATATTTATATTAAATAAATCGGTGGGTTGAAGCTACTGCGCGAAATGGTAAAAGCCTTTTTTTTATTTGGTATGAAAAGGTAAGAGACTGTTCACCGCACCCGCCACACAACACGTCGGGCAGGAAGACGCTCACCGCCTGCCCGCCAGCTTGTTAGGCGGGGACACAAAAGGCGCCGAGGACAAGAGAGCGCAGAGGAAGGACTAGAAGCGAAAAGCCAGAAGCGAGAGGCAAGAAGATTGAGGAATGACTAATGACTACATTTAACCCTGGTATTATTTTACCGTAGACTTATTCAGCTATATTTAATATATTCCAATTCAACTAACCCTTAAAAAGGAGGCATTAAATGGAATCTCTTAAATATGTCCATTGGAAAGATGAGGAGTTTTTTATAGGTCATTTTGTAGATTATCCCGATTATTTAACTCAAGGTAAATCTCTGGAAGAATTAAAGGTAAATCTCGAAAGTTTGCATAATGATTTAATAAGCAAAGAAATACCTTACATAAAAAGAGTTGATGAACTTAAAATAGCGTAATGAAGAGAAAAGACCTAATCAAAACTATTGAAGGTCTTGGTTGCTATTTGGTAAGGCATGGTGGTAAGCATGACTGGTATACAAATCCCGAAACAAAGACATCTCAACCGGCACCCAAGCACAAAGAAATCAATGAGCACCTGGCGAAACATATAATAAAAAAGCTTGGTAATTCATGAAAACTGCATAAGGAAACAACGGAGTCAGGGCTTTATTCTTGGATTTATAAAAGAGCGCAGAGAAAAAACAGAAAATCTTTACCACAGACATTATTCAAGTTAATCTAAGTTATCATTTCTGACTCATTGTCCTGAGGTAGTCCTTTAGCAGGGCATCATCTTCCGCATTTACCGACTCGTTGTATCTTCCTGGTTCGTGCATGGCATTCATTACGTTTATCCATCGTTCATAGGAACTATAGGCATCAATGTCCGGCAGCTCGTGGCAGAGAGAACATTTATATCTGTAGAGCCTCTCACTGTCCGGTACTTCATTCTGTACTTCCTCTCTGCTTAACTCCTCCTTCTTCACATCATTTGCCGCCGTTACCGTATAGCCTGAGATAACCTGCAGAGTAATTATGAGTGATACGGTAAGAAATATAGAGAGAGGGAAACACCTCCTCACAAATAAGAGAGGAGTCATATTACTTATTTTTGAAATACAATTCAGCTTGTTTGAAAAGTTCATCATATCTTATTTTCCTGATCTGGGAGTTATATTTATCATCAAAATGTAACAACATAAAGTCACCAAATTTTGGAGTATTCAATTTTTCAAATGATGTCCGGGTAGTCGGATCGTATTTTCGAATCTTAATAAAATCTTCCCAAAATTACTCTTTATTATCATATTTTTCCAGTAATACATTAATCTCTGAGATAATCTGGTCGGTGCCTTTTTTATTCTGGTATTCACTGTATTCAATATCGGTATACAAACTATTCTGGGTATTATGAACAGTCACGAAAAAATATACTTTAGCAGCAGTTGTTTTCTCCTGGTCCTTCAGGTTTTTAAGTTTATAAATTGCCCCGCCTAATAAAATTTCAAACAAAACAGATACAATTATGGTTGGGGGAGCAAGTACTCCTGTTCTTTAAAAAAAAATGCTTCTAAAGCCTCCAGGCCCAGCATGGTAAAACCTATATATTTTAAAAGACTTCTTTTTTCAATTCTTTCCAGGTAATTATCTTTAATTTGCCGATATTCAGAATATGCCGGCAGAACATCCTTAAATATACGATTTTTTAATAGTTCAATTTCACTGTCTTTAAATTCACCATTTACCATCTCTTTTACTTTGGATTTTTGCGCGAAGTATTCATCTGTCCTCTTCTTTATGCTCTCTTTAGGTGGATAGTATCTTTGGAATATAATCTCATTTTCAAAAACCATAAACAGATCATTTGAAATCCTTTCCAGGGATAAACTGCCATACACTTTGTCGTTTTCAGATTTATTTTCCATGAGAATGAAACTAAAATTTTTGGAATGATTTTGGGATTACATCTTTGATTTTCAGCTTGTTATTAGTTATTTGTCAATAATGATTTGCAATGGAAAAACTTTTCACCGCTCCCCGGACAAAAGGCGCCGAGGACAAGGCACTAATGAAAAAAACAAATAGATTATTCACCGCACCCGTCCCTGCCAGATTGAGTATCGGGCTGGCGTACCTTTTGGCAGGTTCTGTGAATAATTACTCTCGATCGTGTGTTGGTATCACAAGGACCGGACAGGAAGAGTTTCGCAATACTCCCTCACTGACGCTGCCAAATATCATATGGTGAACGCCTCCATGTCCGTGGGTACCAATAATAATTATGTCTATGCTCAACTGCTTTGATTTATGGAGAATAACATCGACAATGGAACCTTGCGAGAGTAGCCCTTTTGTGTCTATCCCGGATTCCCTGAGCACATCAACCTCTTTTTGTAAATCCTTATGTTCATGGGAGAATTCTTGTGGGTCTTGCAAATCCGTCTCATAATCCAGGGAATCGAGGTCGCCTTCAATAACGTGGAGTAAACAGACTTTAGCAGGCAATGCTAACGCGAGGGTTTTTGCTTTATCTATTATTTTCTGTGAGGCACTGGACAAATCAATTGCAACTAAAATATTCATATTCCTAATCCTTCACTTTAAGAATCCAGGGACTGCGCCCGTTAATAAAAAAAGATATATAAAATATGATAAAAAAACGATTAGTAGCTATTCCCTGTACATGGATATTATAAAAGAGTGAGGGTGATTTGCAATACAAAAGATCAGACACGAATTTCACGGATTTCTCCGAACAAAAAACACCGAAGACTTTTCACACCCGCCAAACAGCACGTCGGGCAGGGACAAACACAGAAGTTAAGGGAGAAGATAACTAAGAGGAAAGATATTGTAATTTGCAAATTACGATTTGGTACTTACGAATGACTAATGCCTAATTCAACCATACTCTCGAAACAGCACATCACTCAAACGGAAGAATTCCTGCCCGACAACAGGCCTGCGTTCGAACAGAGACGGGTATAAAAAAAAGCTGAGAAAAGAAGGTGAAATATATTACGAAAGATGTATTATTGAAGGATATAAAAAGTTATCTTAACATTTTATTGTTTAAAACAATGCGAGGAGAGTATTATGCGCTGGAAACAATTTCTTACTCCTGTTAAATCGATTAACGTGGACCAGGCCAGAGAATTAATGGGGGAAAAGCCTCACGATGAAATCACCTTTTTAGATGTTCGTCAACCCAATGAATATGAGGCTGGCCATCTCCCCGGGGCCAAACTTATACCCCTGCCCAATATAACATCGCGGCTAGGTGAAATAGATCCTGATAAAGCAACTGTGGTATACTGTGCTGTAGGAGGACGCAGTCGTATCGCGGCCCAGATGATAGCGGCACAAGGTTTCAGTGATGTATATAATCTTTCCGGTGGATTTAAGGCATGGAAAGGAGAGGCTGCTTTGGGTTCAGAGGAAAAGGGGCTAGAGCTTTTTACCGGAAATGAATCTGTTGAAGAAACTCTGGTAGTCGCTTATTGCCTTGAGGAAGGGCTGCAGGATTTTTATCAGGAAATGCAAACCAGAGTAAAGAATAGTGATGCCAGGGAGCTGTTTCAGAAACTTTCTGAAATAGAAGTCAAACACCAGAATCGTATTTTAGAAGAGTATAGTGAAATTACGGAGAAACCGATAACCAGAGAAGAGTTTGAAAAAAATATCGTTGTCAATACCCTAGAAGGCGGCCTTACTACGGAAGAGTATGCAAACCTTTTTCATCCCGACTGGGAATCAGTAACAGACATTATTGAGGTAGCAATGTCAATCGAGGCACAGGCCCTTGACCTCTATCTGCGTGCCAGTGACAGAAGCGGTGATCCACAATCTCAAAAAGTTTTAAGACAGATCGCTGATGAAGAACGGACTCACCTTGCCCAACTGGGCAAATTGATTGAAAGTATTTAGTACGGGTTCCACAAAACTATTATTGAACAATTTAGTATTGTATTATAACAGTAGCCGCAGGCTTAAGCCTGCGTTTCTTATTATATGATGCATTTATGAGTTTTATCATAAATTACGCAACCTAAAGGATGTGGCTACCCGCCCGAACGTACCATTCGGTGCGGGCGGGCACAAATCGCTCAATACCGTTTTTACAGGACGGGTTTCCTACCCGTCGATAATATCTGGACAACATAGTTTCTCTTTCTTCATTAATGGCGGAGGTAACGGTGGGAAAACATCTCGTAATTGCGGGCGGTGGACATGCGCATATGCTGACACTTGCCAATCTTCACAAATTCATTGAAAAAGGCCACAAAGTAACCGTTATCGGCCCCTCACCACACCACTATTACTCGGGCATGGGCCCAGGGATGCTGGGAAAAATATACACTCCTGAAGAGATCCGCTTTGCAACAAAAGAGGTGGTGGAGAAACAGGGAGGTGTGTTTATGCAGGATAGAGTCAACCGTATTGATCCTGAAAGCAAAACGGTATACCTCGAATCCGAACAGAAAATCCCCTACGACGTGCTATCATGTAATGTTGGTAGCCATGTACCAATGACGATTGTATCAGGAACAGACAGAGATGTTTTCCCGGTAAAGCCTATTGAACAACTGACACGCGTTCAGGAACGAATTCTTGAACTTACCTCACAACAAGAAATATCTATCGGGATTATTGGTGGAGGTCCTTCTGCTGCTGAAATTGCAGGAAACATCTGGAGATTGGGTAAATACTATGGGGAAAACATGCCTGAAATAACAATCTTCTCAGGTGAAAAATTTATGGCATGTTTTACAAAAAATGTTCGTAACAGGATTTTCAGGTCCTTGACAAAGCGCGGTATTGAAATCCTGGAACAGGATTTTGTAAGAGAAGTAAAAACCGGACAGATTACCATGAAGTCAGGACAAGAGCATAATAAGGACTTGATCCTCCTGGCTCATGGGATAAAGCCGTATCCTGTTTTTCAGAAATCAGGATTGCCAATCGGCTCTGACGGGGAACTCCTGGTCAACAAATACCTTCAGTGTACAACATATGCAGAAATTTTCGGAGGTGGTGATTGTGTTTATTTCAGAGACAAGCCACTTGATAAAGTCGGAGTTTACGCGGTACGGGAAAATCCTGTTCTTTTTCACAATCTCATGGCATCTTTAGATGGGACAGACCTTCATGCTTTTGATCCCGGTGGAGAATACCTGCTCATTTTTAATATGGGAGATGGTACAGGGATTTTACGAAAGAAAAGGCTGGTAATGGGAGGCAGGCTTGCCTTTATTATCAAGAATTATATAGACCGCAGGTTTATGAAAAAATTCCAATCAATGGAATAACAGAGTGTCAAGTACGGCCATGTTTGGCGTACCTGACACTCTGTTTTTATTATACAATCCTCCGATCTATAGTGTTCGCATGAAAGCCACCAGATCAGTTTTCTGCTGTGCCGACAGTCTAAGCTCTTGAATCATGTTGAAGAATTCAACCGTATCTTCCAGTGTCAGGCATCTCCCATCGTGCATGTACGGAGGAGAGTCCTTGATTCCGCGCAGGGCAAAGGTCTTTATCATCCCCTCGGCACGTCCATCATAGAAGCGTTCCACCTGGAGATCATGTGCAAGGTTGTCAGTATAGTATGGGGCCGGATGGCATGAGGCACATGCCATCGTGAAAACCTTTTCGCCACGTAGTTCTGACTCTGTCGCTTTCTTCTGATTCAAGCGACCCTGAATATCCAGCTTTGGGGCCGGTGGGAAAGCAATCATGTTCTGCATTGCAGCCATGGCCGCAATTTCTTCCCGTGTGAACCGTCGGGCACCCTTTTTCAAAGCGATAACCGGATCACCGTCAAAGTAAGCAGTCTTTGCCTCAACTTCACTGAAATCCTCCAGAGACCGCAAAGAGCGCTTGGAACCAAGGAAATGCTGAATATTCACTCCACGCAAGCTTACCGTGTCGATACGAAAACGTGTATCCTGAGGACGGTTGTCCGGGTTAAGATGGAAAACAGCACTTGTGTGGCCATTAGTGTGACAGCTAAAACAGGAGACTGCATCCTGTGCTATTTCCGCCTTACGGTCTGCCGTAATGTTGAACTGCTGCTAAAACAGGAGACTGCATCCTGTGCTATTTCCGCCTTACGGTCTGCCGTAATGTTGAACTGCTGCTGCGCCACCGGTGTAACCAGAAGGCGCATACCTTCCAACTGAAACGGTGTGAGTATACCGTTTAACATCTCGTAGTAGTTATTGATTGTAATCTCTTCTCCACCGGAAACGTCTCCGAGATCAGGCCGTGAGATCAGGTAGAGTGGCGGTGGAAATTCCGGCAAGTAAGCTTCCGGCAAGTCAAAGTCCACATCAAAGCGGACAAGTTCCGGATGTGTTTCCAATTGCATCGGAGCCACGACCAGTCCACCGGTAGAATGTTTGACGTGAGGTAATGGCGTGTATGGGAATACGCCCTTCTGCTTGATCTCTTCAGGCGACATTGCACCTAAACTCTCCCAGGATATACCACTGCTTATTTTTGCTGTTGGTCCAACCGGTAACGGTTTGCCACCGGACATTTTCACAACCGGATCAGTTTTTCCTGATAAGTCATACCGTTCATTAAGCATTGCCATGTGCTTACTCATCACTTCTGCCTTCTCTGCCACATCCATTTCACGAACCGTCTTGAATGATTTGGTTATCATTACCGGCGCATAGCTGGATTCCTGCATCTTCATTTCCTTCGCATCTGCCACTACTGAAACAACTAACATCACAGCAAATACGAAAAGCATAACCATAAAACACTTCCCTGTCATTTTTCTCATGTGTTAATCCTTTCCTGGATTAAAATGTAAGTATCAAAATATTCTAAAATTATAGATTCTCTTTATCCACTATTACGGTGTGAATTCGACTAACGGCACGTATTGGATAGTACCAAAATTGCTATTAAAGTTTTATCAAAAAATACGCACCTCTTCTTGCCACTTACATTGCAATGCGATGGCCACCGTAACATCCTGTACCTTGGAACCTCTATAGTTCTGAAAAACTAATAGAACGGTAATTCCAAGTGCGAAATACAATACACCAATAGTAATCTGATATTTTTCAGCATTTTCTAATCCTGCCTGATTAACCACAAACTTTACATCATAATATTTTCCGGAATACAATTTCTAGAAAAGGATCTGTTGAACATGTGGAAAAATCCTGATAATTCTTAACGCCCAAACTTCTCCATCCTTAATTTCATAATTACATTTGATAGTATGACCGACTTCAAGCTCATAATAATTAATTTTGTCATCCTCTGTAACCCTGGCCTCACCCTTTATGGAATTAATATCTGCATCTTTTGATTCCAGATAGTAAGTGGTCTCTCCTGACAGCTTTAATGGTTCATCTCCCAATAGAGCACACCCATCCAGTATTATTTCCATTTTATATAGATCGATACTCCTTATTTTGCCCTTAATTACTACAAGATTTGACGTATCGCTTACGAAGCTGTGCCAGTCAATAGTTTTTCCAGCATAAGTATTTGTTCCAGACAAGAATAGCCCTAAACAGAAGACTACTACTATCAATTTAATATGCTTATACATTTTGATATCTCAATTTTTTAATAATTAAAATCCGTGCTAGATAGTTAGTATATCTTTCAGAAGACTGGAATAACCATTTATTCCTTTCATTCTACAATTATTGTAGACCCTCTCCGTATATATACACATTCAAGTTTAAGATTGTTTCTAGAAAATACAAATTTTTAAAAGAGAGGAAATCTACAAAATGAGCTCTGGGGATAATTGTTTATCTGGCAGCTGGCTCTATAACGGTTAAGAAGTCCAGTGCATAGGGAAGATCATAATTGGAACTACATTGGGTCAATCATTGTCACATTTGCTTACAATGATCCCGGTATCATACCTGCTTTGAATTGTTTTATCTGTTTGAAGGTTATACCTTCCGGCAAGCGAGTGCGTATATCAACGATGACCTGTGCAAGCTGCTTCATCGTTATGTTTTTCACTCCTCTTAGATCTGCACCGCGCAAATCCACACTGCGCAGGTCAGTCCCTGACAGGTTCGCTCCGGTCAGGTTCGTAGCCTGCAATTTTGCTTTCTGCATATCTGCTCCTGACAGGTTGGAGCCTTGCAGGCTTGCATTTGTCAAATCCACCCCTTGTAAGTTTGCCTGCATGAGATTTGCTCCCTGCAGGCTCGCGTTCTTCAGATTTGCCTTTTGCAAATCTGCCTTCAACAGGTTTGCATTACGTAAGTTTGCTGCTGATAAATTTGTATGTGATAAATTTGCACCTGTCAGATCCGCCTCCTTAAAGGATGACCACGGCATCTCCGCTCCTTCAAAATTCCCCCATCGCAATACCATTCCTTTCGCATCCGCCCCTTCCAACATTTTAACGCCCAAAGCTCTCTTCAGACTATCCTTGTTGTATTTGGGTATATCCCCGAATGTTATTCCATCCGGAAACTTTGTCTCTTTATCATATACGGTTGCTGTAATCTGCTTGAGAATAAAATTTTGAACACCGGTCAGATCAGCTCCCCGAAAATCCACATCTTTCAGGTTTGCACCGGCAAGGTCTGCACCGCGTAAATCTGCCCCTTGCATGTTTGCTTTTCGAAGGTTTACACCCTTCAGATTCGCTCCCTGCAGGTTCGCCCGTGCCAAGTCAGCTTCCTGCAGATAGAGCCATCTCAAATCGAACCCAGACATGTCCGCCCCTCTTAGCGATTTAACACCCAGCCTTCTCTTTAGCTTATCCTCGTCATATCCAATATCGTTTTCCTGTAGTGCTACTACCCGCCCTTTCACAACAGCTTTATTATATAAAGTAGCTTCGCCAGCATCTGCGACGAACGAACCGAAAATCGTATACAAACCAATCCCAAAACTGATAATTAGTAAATTTTTTTTTGAACTGTTTTTTTTCATGTTTAGCACTCACCAAATAGTCAATAATACAGAGACACTGCATTGCTATAATTAAGAGGGCCACAAAGCCGTAAACCCTCAAGTAACTATGCTATCATAATCATTTACTTTTTACTTCAATTTTTTGCACATTTTCCGGGACTTTTTGACACTTTGGCAGAGTTATCTAGAGTTCCACTCTCTTAAATCTCGCATCCGCCTTATCGGTTTCAATTTCATAAGGCGCATGTAGAGAACACTGAAATAATCCTGGCTTCGTTAAGAAATGTTAATGAAAGCAACACTTATGGATTTTAGCAAGAGACAACAAAAAGAAAATTATAATTTCGGCTAAGGTTCAAGGTGAAAGTGCCGATATATATAATGGCAGTATGCTCTTATAACGTGCTTTAAATATGAATGTTAAGATAGTATGCATTTCAGGTGTTAACTGACTTACCGTGCAGTACAGAATATTGTAAGACGAAGGCACAATTATAAGGTGTTCTCATCATCAGGTGTCGCTTGATTATATATTTTTTCAACAAAATCTAGAGTCTTTAGATACGAGTATATCTCACTGACACCACAGTACTTAAAGGTATTAGCATTCATTTAAACCTAATTGTGTGACATAAAATTTGTTTAAATATTTCATTTTCTATCAATCAGAGGATAAAGGTTTAAGTATAACGTATTTAAGAAGTTCCTTTTGACAAGTTGTCTTTGATGTTAATTTTTTCACAAGAAAATTTCGCTGTCTGAATATGGATTTATAAAGAAAGAAATATAAATAAAATGAAAGAATTTCTGCCTATTGACGAGGGCACCTTAGTAGAAGACACAGAAGTTGATTGTGATCTGTTTATAAAAAGCCATGTTAACGGTATACCTAGATATGTGTTGTTCTGTCATGGGGGTGAAATGTTTCGCGGTGATAGGCGAAGGCAATTAATAGAGGATAATATTAAGAAGCTTTATATTTATGCAAACAGCCATAAAACATTTAAGGATTATCAAGAGAAGAATTTGAAAAAAATCCTTACAGATAAAGGGAAAAGTTCAAACGAAAAATCTACTATTGTTTATAGCGTTGCAAAAAACTTGACTCAAGATCTATTGAATAATACAAAGTCAGGAGCTAAAGTAGAAAGGGTTACCGATTGGGTGGATACAACTGTTGATTATATTTTACGTGATGAAAAGTCGTTTTCAAATCTAATCAAGGTGACTGCTCATGACTACCAGACCTACACGCACTCCGTAAATCTATCTGTATTGGGTTTGCTCTTTGGGAAATACCTTAATTTGGGATCAAATTGTCTTCGTTGCCTTGGAACGGGAATGCTATTGCATGACTTTGGAAAAATTCAAATACCAAAAAAAATTCTCAATAAACACGGTAGTTTGACAAGTGATGAGTTTAAGGTAATCATAAAACATCCTGAAGCAGGTGTAACTCTTCTGACAGATGAGAATGGCATTTCAGAAGAATCCTTGCAAATTGTAGCTCAACATCATGAAAACTATGATGGAACTGGTTATCCTTCTGGAATTGGAGGTAATGATATCCACCTCTTTGCAAGAGTCACCAGAATTATAGATACGTATGATGCACTCACTACAAACAGAATTTATAGAAATTCACTTAAACCATTTTCGGCCCTTGTAGAGATGAGGGAGACCATGGAAAACTGCCTGGATATTGAGTTGTTTAAAGAGTTTGTCTGCTTTTTAGGTGATGCAGATCCACGTAAAAGAACATATGAGAACTATGGGAATAGAGAGCCAGACCAGGAAGCAAATACAATTTATAATTAACCAGCATCTTGATAAACAACAAAATTGACAGTTGTCAGAGTTTTGGTCGTACATAAATAATGAGCAAAATATGCAAAGGGATTTTGTGGCTTTCTGGTAAACGTTCAAGTTGCCTTTACGGTGAGATTAACTCTTTCCGTGCAGGACTTTTACGTAATAGATTTTCTTTAAGGATCAATTTCTAAATGGTAATGAAAATTCTCGTAGTTGATGATAATAAAGAGAGTGTCAGATTATTGGAGCGTTGGCTTAAAAAGCACGATTATGAGGTTGTATCTGCTGCCAATGGCGCGGAAGCACTTGGGAAATTACATTCTGAAGAGTTTGACCTGATTATTTCCGACGTCCTGATGCCCGTAATGGATGGATTTCAGTTTTGTAAAAATGTAAATTTAGATGAGAAGCTGAGCTCTATCCCTTTTATTTTTTATACAGCTACTTATAAAGACAAGGAAGATAAAGAGCTTGCTTTAAGATCAGGTGCTGACAGATTCATTACAAAACCAACTGACATGTTTGAGTTTATGGGCATAATAGAGTCTATTTGTAAGGATAGAAATACGAATAGGCTCAACGCAAGGCCCAACAAACAGGTTTTGGGCGACAACGATGGATCTTCCAAACTCTACAATGAAATTTTGGTTAAGAAGCTTGAGCATAAGATGCTTCGTCTGGAAGAGAGTGAGGCAAAATACCGGCAGCTGCATGCTACATCTTTCGACGGAATTATTATTGCAGATGTCGAGGGTAGAATTACAGAGGTTAATAAAAGAGCTGAGCAGATTTTCGGGTTTGAGGCAGGAAAAATGATTGGACGTGAACTTGTCGAAATAATACCTGCACATTTCCGTAGAGATCATTGTACCGGTATGGAGAGGTTTCTTAAAACAGGCAAGTCAAAGATTCAGGGAAAAGTTCTTGAGCTTGAGGGGCTTCACAAGAGTGGCAGGGTTTTTCCTATAGAATTAACGGTCAACAGTTTTACCATTAACGGTGAAACCTATTCTACCGGGACTATCCGTGATATTACCGAGCGTAAGCAAATTGAGGATGAATTAGCAAGAGAACGAGATAATCTGGAAGAAACAGTGAATGTTCGAACCAGAGAATTAAGATTGTCACTACAAAAAGTTCAGGATGCCAGCCTTCTGCTGGAACAGGCAAACCATGTCAAAAATAAATTTCTTTCATCAATGAGTCATGAACTTCGCACACCTCTTAATGCCGTACTGGGCTTTACCGATATGTTATACGGACAATATTTCGGTAAGCTGAATGAAAAGCAGATGGACTATGTAAAACAGGTAGATACCAGTGGTAAGCATTTGTTAGGCCTTATAAATAACCTGCTTGCTATAGTAAAAATTGACGCAGGAAAAATGGAACTTGAACTTGAGAATTGTTCACCCATAGAACAGATAAATGCAATAGTATCAATGATGGATAGCCAGTTTAAAAGAAAAAAAATAACGGTTCAAACATTTGTCGATTCATCACTGGAAGTAATGATAGTTGATATACATAAATATAAACAGATTATGTACAATTTGCTATCTAATGCATTAAAATATACGCCAGAAGGTGGATGCGTTAATATCATGTGTACAGAAGAGGAAGGTACAGGTATAAGGGTAGAAATTAGTGATACAGGTATTGGTATTAAAGATGGAGAGAAAAATGAGCTGTTCTCAGGGTTTTTTCAGGCAGATTGGGTATATAACGATCAACTCGGAGGTACCGGGGCAGGGCTTACGTTGACACGCAGATTAGTAGAATTACACGGCGGCAAGCTAGGCGTTGAGAGTGAAGTTGGCAAGGGTAGTACCTTCTGGTTTACTTTGTCTTCGCAATGTGTCAGGAAAGAGAGTGAAAAGATAACAGCGTGTAATGATTAATGAATACTCCGATTAATTTTAGGAAATAATGTGATGAAACAAATGGGGAAATCTATGGAAGGCGAAAAGGCCAGTCAAGGGCGTCATATCCTGGTAGTTGAGGATAACGAGGTCAATCTTAATATGATACTAGACATGCTGAGCATCCATAACCATAAAGTTACGGTTGCCAGGAATGGCATGGAAGCAATCGAATCAGCAAAGCGGCATAAGCCTGAATTGGTACTAATGGATATGCGTATGCCAGTAATGGGAGGCCTTGAGGCAACGGAGAAAATAAGGACATTAACCGGATATTCCAGCATACCAATCATCGCACTGACAGCAAGTACTGGTACAGACGCTGAAGAGAGACAGATTAAAAAAGGCTGTACCGAACACCTTGCAAAACCTATACAGACAAAGGAATTATTTGAGGTACTTACGAAACATTTGGAAGCCTAGTTTGTATTAATACTTCGTGGGAAAGCTATCTTTGAGTTTATCAATAAAAAATAAATTACTTCTTTACTCGCTCTGTATTTCGCTCATACCGATTGCCATAATATCAACGGTATATTATATGAATGCAAAGAGTTACAAAAAGAAGGAGATACTGAATAGCTTAACGGCTATTGTCACATCAAAGAAGACGCACATCGAATCTTTTATTGATGCAAAAAGGGGTCGTATTGTTGACTTCGGTTCTGATGGTTTTATAAGAGATAATCTTGAAATGATTAATCAGAGGGACGGGCAGAGCGATGCAGTTTGCCGGCTTAATAATCACCTCAAGGTAAATAAAAAATCCCTGGATCAGTCTATTGTTGAAATAATGGTCGTTGACCTCAGAGGTGAAATTGTTGCTTCAACCTGTGGTTCTTTATTGGGGAAAAATATTTCCGGCGAGGATATATTCAGTGATGCCCTAACTAAAGATTACGGAAAAACATTTGTCAGCCGTTTTTACACTCTATCTGATATGGAAAACAAATGCATATTCATATCCGCACCTCTTTACAGCAGGTCGGACAAAGAAAAATTGGGTATTATTATAAATGCCTATGACCTGAATGTTTTAGGTGGAATTATGGCTGATCATCCCGGGATGGGTGAGACAGGTGAGATAATTCTGGGACAACAGAGGGAGAACAAAGTGGTTTTCCTTAACTCTTTGCGGTATACGTCAAGTGCACCACTCAGTTTTGCTACTCCATTAAATAGTTCGGGAGTGGAGAACATGAAGCTGGCTCTTGAAGGAAAGAGTGGTACTATTAGGACCAGGGACTATAGAAATGTAAGTGTGGTATCAGCTTATCAATATATTCCTCAGTTAAATTGGGGTCTGGTTGCCAAAATTGATGAGTCAGAAGCCTTTGCTTCCTTAAAGATGATTGGTTTCGTTGCTTTCTGTACAGCGGGTCTTAGTTCTGTCATCGTAATCATTTTTGGAATTCTTTTTACTATGTCTGTTTCTAAACCTATCAGTAAGTTGAAAGAGGCTGCTGATAGATTCAGGAGTGGAAACCTTCAACACAGGATTGAAACAATTTGTGGAGATGAATTGGGTGATTTAGCAGAAAGTTTCAATATTATGGCACATGATCTTTGCGAAGAAACGGGCAAATTGAATGAATCGCTTCTGAAACATGAGGAAATAAACCTACAGCTGAAACAGGCCAATAAGGCAAAAACCAGGTTTTTATCATCAATGAGCCATGAACTTCGTACTCCCCTCAATGGCATCCTCGGTTTTTCAGATTTGTTGAGTGGGCAATTTTTTGGAGAGCTTAATGACAAACAGCTTACCTATGCCAACCAAATCAATGAAAGCGGCAAACATCTGCTGGATCTCATAAATGATATGCTTGATATAACAAAAATAGACTCCGGGAAAGTAGAGCTTGAGTTGGTAGATATTCCGATAGAGAAAGTTCTTCAGACTTCAGTTAATATGATAAATAAGCAATATATAATAGACGGCCTAATAAAGAAGAACAGAATAACGACAAGGATTAATGTGGATCCTAAACTGAGCGTGATCAGGGCTGATGAGAGAAAGTTTAAACAGATAATGCTTAACCTGTTATCAAATGCAGTCAAGTATTCACCCAATGGAAGCGAAGTATTAATAAATGTTATTAAAATAAAAAATTCATGTGTCAGGTTCGAAGTTAGTGATAGCGGCATTGGGATCGGGAAAGTCGCAATCGATAAGATATTTGATGAATTCCACCAAATAGACCGGGTACGTGATGAACAGCTTGGTGGTACTGGTATTGGCCTTGCCCTGACACGCCGATTAGTGGAGCTTCATGGAGGCGAGATCGGTGTTGAGAGCGAGATTGAGAAGGGCAGCACTTTCTGGTTTAACATACCTCTGACAGAGACGGGTATGCAGGAATCGAAAAACATGAAGAGGAATAAATTCATGACAAGTAATGTTTGTGATGAACAGGTTGTCCTTACTGTAGTGGATGGCAGTAAATAATATATAATAATATGGCAGTTTTACTGGAATAGGGAAATGATTAGTTCAAAAACCATGGTTAGAGAGACAGGATCAAGAAAAGCCACTATCCTTGTCGTGGATGACAACAGTGCCAATCGACAAATCCTCAATGATCTGATTCTTATTATGGAACATGTTCCTGTTATGGCAGAAAACGGGCTTTATGCGTTGTCCACATTAGAGAAGCGGGACTGTGACCTTGTCCTGCTGGATATTTGCATGCCGGATATGGACGGCTACCAGGTGCTGGAATATATGAAGAACGATCCAAACTTACGTCAGATTCCTGTCATAATGATATCAGCACTTGATGAAATGGATAGTGTAGTACGTTGTATCACAAGTGGGGCTGATGACTACATGGCCAAACCATTTAATCACACCCTTCTCAGGGCAAGAATTGAAGCATGTCTGTGGAAGAAACAGATGCGTGATAAAGAGAGTCAATACCAGAATCAGATTCAAGATTTTAACATTGAATTGCAGAACCGTGTCAGTAAACAGGTGTATGAGATTACTGCCGCACAACGGTCTACGATATTTGCAATGGCAAAACTTGCTGAGTCACGAGACCCTGAAACGGGTGAGCATCTGTTAAGGATAAGAGAATATGTAAAAACCATCTGTAACCAACTCAGCTTACATCCAAAATATTCAACTATTATAGATGATAATTATATAGAAAATACATGTGCCGCAAGTCCATTGCACGATATTGGTAAAGTTGGTATCCCAGACAGTATACTTCTCAAGCCAGGTAAACTTACGGTAGAAGAATTTAGTGACATGAAGACCCATACCAGCATTGGAGCAGAAACGCTTAGAGAAGTTAACCGTCTACATTCGGGAAACGACTTTGTACGAATAGGTATAGAAATTGCCGAAAGTCACCATGAAAAATGGGATGGTACGGGATACCCATATGGACTTTCCGGAGAAAACATTCCTTTAGTCGGGCGAATCCTTGCATTACCAGATGTATACGATGCGCTGACATCCAGCCGCTGTTACAAAGAAGCATTTTCTCATGATAGAAGCTTTGAAATTATTAAAGATGGCAGGGGGAAACACTTTGCACCTGATGTGGTGGATGCCTTTGTTTACGCTGAAAAAGATTTTGTCCGTATCAGAGAGCATTATCTTGATACGTAACATCGTAGTATAAGAATTGTTATTTACAATCCTTTTCGCGTAAACGGTTTGGAAACATGTTTCTCATAAATAATTAATCTCAACTTCTCTGAAAAGTATATCTGTTGGACATCGAAGCAGATATCACTGAAATTTAATATCTCTTTTACTTACAAATTATTTTAAGCCTGGCAATATTGAGACACGGGTTTATCCCGTATCTCAATATTGAATAAATTCAGGCAGTTTCAACGGTAAAAAAGCCAAGCTGAAATCCAAAAAAAACCAGTGTTTGCGTGCGCTTTGTGGGCGTACTCAACACTGGTTTTTTAGTTGATATATTATTTATTTTAACTAAGCTATTGCTGTTATTCTTTTTCATTGGTGAATGGGAATAATGAACCGGAGAATATAAGTTGCCGCTTATGTCCTCCTTTTTTTATTTATAAAACCACAATAAACAAATTCAAAATAAAGTACAGAGGTGTTTCACCTACTTTTAAAACAAAAAAATTATACGGCATCCCATTAAGTAAGCCTGTTTGTCTCGCAATTTACTATCTACCCAAATACTGTGACAAAGAACAATTACAATATTCTCTATTTTATTTAATCATTTATCTTACAGAACCAATAGTTGCACTTATTAGTTGAAGTTACGTTACTTAAATTCAGGAATATATACAAACATACTTCTGCATATTATAGCTATCTGGATATTTTAAAATGTAACTTTATTTCCTCTTGGAAATATTAAATGATAAATTAAGTATGACGAAAGAATACTATGAAGTTTACAAAATCAAAAACTCTAAGGTTTCAAATCATACTTGTGTCAGTACTGTTATTATTTGTATTGATCATATTGTTAGGAATATCAATAAAAAGATCATTGGATGCGAAAAAGCAGACAGAAGAATATGTAATAATAAATAGAATTTCTGGACTTCTGAATACTGTAGCAGGATGGCAGGCCATAGAACGTGGTTATGGCGCTACAATAATCGGAAGCAATAAAGGTGATTCGTCACCCTTCTTCCCAAAATTCCTTGAAATGTCAGAGAAAGGAGATTCCAGAGTCTTACAAATCGAAAAAGAGGTAGAGACACTATTAAATATTAGAAGTGATAAGACTTTTGAAAAAATATTTCGCAAATGGAGAAAGAGGTATGAGCTTCTCGTATCTGCCCGTCACAAAATCGCAAGTAACAACATTTCCAATGACGAATGGCTGGATATTGCCACCCTTAATATCCGAGATGAATTTAATCTGCGCAATACTACTTTTGCTCCTCATAATACGGAAGAAAAAATACTCTATTTGAACAATGTCCTACGTCCCAATATTGCAATATTATGTGAATACGCAGGACTGGAGCGCGCCCTTATTAGTAATACCATTGAATCTGGCGACCCTTTATCCGACAAGTGCATCAATAGAATCAAACGCTATCGTTCCATAATAGACCAATCTCTCGACCAGATACTATTCTTAAAGGAATTACCATCTACTTCGACCCAGATGAAGCAGTCAATAGAGATATTTGAGAATGAATTCCTGCAATCATATCAGCTTTTAAAGGAAGAAGTTTATTCATCGAGTGAGATAATGCGAGAAGAGATAAAGAGAGTAAAAGAAAATATAGCTAATAGAACTGCAATTTTTCAAAATTATTTACACGGAATAAAAACTGATTTGTTAAATATAAGCAAAAATAAAGACGTAATAGCATTAGCAAAGTCTTTGAGCTTGAGTGCAGAGGAAGACATTAGACTCCCTGAACAGTTAAGTGCTGTAGAAAATCTATTTAACAAATATTCTCAAGTAAAAAGAGTTTATAAGCAGATTCGGTTCTTGGATAATATCGGGTATGAGCGTGTGCATGTTGATTTTGATGGTAATGTCACCAACATTATTCATGGTGCGAAATTACAGGATAAAAGTGAAAGATATTATTTCAGAAAATCCGTCAATCTATCACAAGGAGATATATATACTTCTCCGCTTGATCTTAACATAGAGCATGGAAGGATTGAACTCCCCTATCAGCCTGTTATGCGCTACATAACACCGGTTTTTGTAGATGGAAAGAAAACAGGGTTTATCATCTTCAACTTACTTACAAATACTCCCTCTTTTTTGCCCAAAATTACAGGGAATGAAGGTGGAAATGACTATATCTTAGCGAATCAAAATGGATTTTATCTCCACCATACAGATAAAGTGAAAGAGTGGGGAATGATGGAGTTGCTCAATAAATCACATCATAACATAAGAGAAGACTATCCTGAAGTTGCAGAGCTAATTCTTTCCGGTAGTAAAGGGCATGTACGTTTGGCTTCTGGATCAGTGATTGTTTATAGACCGTTTTTTCCTAATCTTGAGACTGATCCCAATATTTTCTGGATTATTATAAAACAAATCAAAGGTGTGGATTATCCGGTAAATGCTTCAGCCTGGTTTGATGAAGCAACAAAGGCAATCAATACCGGATTAGCTATCGCAAGTATTGCCGGAGAAGAGGCAACCGGTATTATGTCAGAAATGGAATCTACTACAGAGAGGAATGTGCTGATTAGTTACATCATTCTTGGTTTTGCAGTTTTTGTTTTCATTTATTTTTTCAGATGGTCAAGAAATCGAGTTTTAAAACCTATACAGAAATTAACCGGGGCTACACAAAAAATAGCAGAAGGTGACTTTTCGTATAGGGTTGATGTTAAGCAAGGAGATGAGATTGGCATTCTGGCCAATAATTTTAACATAATGGCCGATGAACTTATGAATGACATCACAATGCGCAAACAAGCGGAAGGACGCCTTAGTGCCCAGTACTATGTAACAAAAGTATTGGCAGAATCTGCCACCATTAAAGAAGCTTTACCCAAAATCCTTAAAGCCATATGTACGGCACTTCAGTGGGACCTTGGTGAGATCTGGGTATTAAATCAACAAGACTGCGTGTTACGGTGTTCGGAAATCTGGCATATTCCATCTGTCGAAGTATCAGAGTTCAAAAAGGTCACAAGACAAACTTCCTTTGCTGAAGGAATTGGTTTGCCTGGACGCATTCTTAAGAGTGCACAGCCTGCCTGGATTGCAGATGTTGTTCAGGATCTCAATTTTCCAAGAGCGTCAGTAGCAGCCAGGGATGGGTTGCATGGAGCTTTTGGTTTTCCCATTCTTAGCGGAAACGAGGTGCTTGGTACAATCAGTTTCTATAGTCGTGAGATAAGGCAGCCAGATAAAGATTTGCTTAATATGTTGTTGTCTATCGGTAGCCAGGTAGGTCTCTTCATGAAACGAAAGCAGGCTGAGAACGAGATAAAGAAGATGGCAAAATTCCCTAGCGAAAATCCAAACCCAGTAATACGGATATTTAAAAACGGTAAAATACTCTACAACAACCAAGCCAGCATGACCTTGTTAGATTTCTGGGATTGTCAAACAACCAAAACAGTGCCTGTTGGAATTCTTAAAATAGTTTCGGAGACCATTCATTCTGGTTTAAGCGGAATTATCGAAATTGAGTTCAATCATTTCATATTTTCATTAACGTTTGCGCCTGTAATAGAAGAGGGCTACGTTAATGTTTATGGACTGAACATCACCGAGCGCAAGAAAATGGAAACCGCCCTCTTGCAGTCTGAAAAATTAAAGGCAATGGGTATGATAACGGCTGGTATCTCTCACGATTTTAACAATATCCTTTCCATAATCTCTGGTAATGTACAATTATTTGAGATGGATTATAAAGATAATAAGGAGTTGATGAACGGGTTTCGTACCATTCTTAAAGCGTCAGATGATGGAGCTGAAATAGTACGCAGGATGAGTCTGTTTACCAAGAATAAAGAATGTACAGCAGCGTTTCTGCCTGTCGATATAAAGGGAGTATTGGAACAGTCGATTGAATTCGTAAAGCCCAGATGGATGAACATTGCTAAGGCAAGGGGAATAGACTATGACATGGACTTTGACGATTTAGTAGAAGTACCAATAATAAAGGGAAATGAACCTGAGTTAAGAGAGGTGTTCATCAACATAATAAATAACGCCATGGATGTAATGGATAAAGGCGGCTGCTTGTCTTTTCGCACATGGCAGAACGAAGGGAATATATTTATAAGCATATCTGACACAGGGGAGGGTATGCCAGAAGAGGTGAAGAAGAATGTATTCGTACCGTTTTATACTACAAAGCGGGAAAAAGGAAGTGGGCTGGGTATGAGTATGTCTTACGGTATAATCGAAAAACATGGTGGAAAGATAGAGGTGAAAAGCAAGGTAGGAAAAGGCACGACATTTACTATTAGGCTTCCCATTACTGTGTCGCCTGCTCAGAAAACTGAATTACCTGTAGAAGATCAAAAAATTAAGGCTGAGGGCCTCAATATTTTAGCAGTGGATGATAAGGAAGATATACGTTCTCTCCTGGAAATGTTCTTTGCTAATAATGGCCATACGGTTAAGACTGTTGAAGGAGGAAACATGGCTATAGAAGTGTTGAAAACAGAAATCTTTGACATCGTGTTGTGTGATCTTGTTATGCCTGATATATCTGGGTATGAAGTAATAGCGGTATTGAACAAGCTTGAAAAAAGGCCAATAATTGGTGTACTGACTGGTTGGAGTGAAAAAATTGAAACTGAAGATATAAATAAATTAAATGTAGACTTTGTCATCAGAAAACCTTTTAAATTTTCAGTACTGACAAAGTCTATAAATGAAGCACTTGGTACAGATAGTAGATGATAAAAGACCGCATCCGCATCAGTATGGATTTATAAACCGATGTAGTGTATTATTGTGTTTAGACTTCCAAGAGATTGAAATAAATAAAGAAGTATTTCACTTACTTTTAAGATCAGATAAGTAGTTGGACTTTTGTTCTTTCTCCACGTCCCTTCAAAAGCTCTATAGGTTCAATCTCACCATCACAGGGGAAATACTCAGGACAGTGTTGTCGCATCTTAACCTTTCCATGTTTCTCTTGTTTTATGTTGAATATTTGATTGCATTTTTTACAAATAAACATAAATCACCTCTCTTGTCTCTTGTTGTAAAGAAATATGATAATTGTCAAAACTTATCTTACTGTTCTTTCACTGTAGTAGGATTGTAGTAGACTCCAGCGTAACCACCAAGGCACTACAGGACTCAACAGGAAAAGAATAAAGTTATACACCATTGTCAGTTATTGTGATAGCGACATAACTGATACTAAATCAGGCAGTTATGAAATTTGTAAAAAATGTCTTGCCCTCATTCGACAAGCAAGGGGTCACTGGTTTGAGTCCAGTATCGCCCATATTATTAAACAAGGACTTTCCCCGGACAAAAGGCGCCAAGGACATAGGATAAGTGGTAGGTAACGTAATCCTAAAAATTGTGACCATTTTGTGACTAAAATTTTAAGGGGTATGGTGAGCAAATTACCATACTCCTTTTTTACTTTCTTCTTCACTCCAACTACATATAAAGCGTTCACCCATCAAACGTAATCAGGCGGTAACACTGAAATATACAACTTCTTATTTTTCTGATTCTAATGAAGATATAAGCATGTCAACCAGAATAATCTAATTGGTATAAGAGTGGATTCAACCTGACCAATTAAGTAAAGAGGAAATTATAAAATTATTGGGATCACTAATAGAGGCTTGATGAATTAATTGCGTCGACCCCTTTTCTTTGTGTATAAGAATCGATATTTTTGTATAATAAGTCCTTAAATCCCAGGATATCTAAAAGTGCTACTGTTCTGTTTCCCAACACAGATAACAATTTCTTACAATTTCTGTAGCTTGAAGATGAATAATAATCACTTGTTTGGCGTGATATATGTGATGATCATAGTAATAACTCTCGAAACTAAGTGATTATGATGTTAAATACCACACAAATAGGCAAGGAGGCCTAAAATGCAACAATCTTTAAAATTGCTTAACGGGGAGCAGTACACTATTATTATTTGCAAAAGAAAAACTATCTCAAAAAATCACATGTCCTTCAATACTGATACAAACGTTTTGTTCTATTGAACATAAAATAAATGAGTTCTATGGTGGCCTTGCTAATGTAGGTAATGCTGAAATTGAGTTCCAGGCATTATTAAAACATGAAAACTGTAAAAAAATATGGAATGAATTAGCTACTGATTTATTACAAATTGATAGTGAAAGCAATAAAGTCGATAATCACCAGTGTGTGTTCTCAGAAAATATATTACAAATGTGGTCGCAAGCTAAAGCACCAAACGAACAAGAATCGTCTAGCACTACTTTTATATATTGATATAACGCAACTATTACAATAGTATTCAAATAAACTTGTATATCGAAAGAAGATACAACGTAACACGCCATTATCGGGCACTAATAACTTTTTGTTTTCAAGCTTACAATAGACTTTAAAAGTGACAACGGGGGCGGGTCATTAAAAATCTTCATGGTAGATGCAAATAAGCAAAATATTGAGTTGCACTGATAGCAAAAACAGATTGAAAGGTTTGATGCCATGTATGAAAAAAAGAGTGTATTGGTCTCATCAATTATGACAACCGAGGTGGTTACTATAGGATTGGATGATTCTCTTGAAACAATTCGTAAGATTTTTGAAAATTCTAAGTTCCATCATCTTCTGGTTCATGAAAAAGGAAAGCTTGTTGGTGTGATCTCAGATCGTGACTTGCTGAAACGGTTGTGTCCTTGGCTAGGTAAAATTAGTGAAAAGCCGCACGGCAGAAATACACTGGAAGTAAAGGCGCACAGTATTATGAGTCATAACCCTATAACTATATTTAAAGATGATAGCGTAGAAAAAACTGCCAGGTTAATGCTGAGTCATAACGTATCCTGCCTTCCCATTATTTCAAAAGTAGGTGGTATTGAGGGTATTGTTACGTGGAAAGATATCTTGTCTTTTATCCTGAAAACTGACAACTGAAACCTGAGATTTCAGAGAGGATGGTTGTTTCATCTCGCAACGGTTATACACGTAAAAAGCCGAGAAGAAAAAAATGTAGGTCGGTTTTAGAAAGCCGACATTATTGTGTACATAATATGATTCGGTGCGTAAGAAAATCCTCTACAACTCATTGACCTTCCTGCCTGGATAGCTGGCTAGACGGGTGAGGTTGTTATCATTCATCTTAAACACTATTTACATATCAAACATGATCGAGGTTTTTTATTGCTATTAGTCAATCGCTACCTATTATTAAGGTGTCTTGGTTTGTCATTCTCCCGTTTTCCCTTGAAGGTTTCTTTCACTCCTCCTAATGCTCGTTTAGGCCAATCCGTTATTTGTGTCCTATGTACTTCGTATTTTGATGACAGCTCCGCTATGGTCTTTTCGTCTTTGATCGCTTCCAATGCCACTTTGTCCTTAAATCCCGCATTAAAACCCTTTCTCATTAAAAAAAGATCAGTCCTCGCATTTAAGTATTTGTAGTATTCCTTTTATGTACAAAATCATGGACAGACACTGATTTAATTATATAGAATATAAAAGTTATATATTATTGAAGATCAAGAGGGAAAAGAGTGGAGTAGTGTGATTGCAGAAGGGAGGGGATGACTGTCAAGTAATTGTCAAGTAAGCAAATCAAAACAGGGAGTAAATCAACCTCCCCATTCTGCCTTAAATCTAAGCAACCATAACAGTTAGAACTAAACCAAAAAACTCTATAGCTTCTTTCCCTTGCTCGACAAGCAAGGAGGTCTCCCGCCTATATCAAAACTTACAAGCTGTTGTAAAACAGGTAGTTATTAACACCTTTCTGATGGGTAGTGTGATAAAACGGTGACATTGCTAATTAGAAAAGGTCATTAGTAGGCAATCTACTGTATCCTTTTTTTATTAAGGATTTGAATAACAGCCATTTCCCTGTTTATTTTTGAACGAGTATAATACTGTTCTTGTTGTCGCTGCATATAATTCCTTTTTTGGAAAATATTACCTTCGCTCCTCTCTGCATATAAATAAGATTAAACATTTTAAAAAGGCTGTTATTCTTATCAATTATTCATAATTGTCAATTTCATTGAAAAATGGCGTAAGGAGCATAACATGTATCTACTACTTTACGCTGCTGCTGCTGATACTTGACACCTGATCCAGAGACGGTAGAATCGATACGGACAGTATCCACGACTACACAAATATCTGTATTAACCTGAACACTAATTTCAAAGATGGCACAAACAAGGGAGGCAGAGCAGCAAGAGGTTATATCATGAACAACCGTATCATTATTGTTGGTGGTGGCCCATTAGGTGTTGATCTGGCCAGGGGGCTTGAAGGTAAAGCCGATGTGACGCTGATCGAAAAAAACAGCCATTATGTGCATATACCAGCCATGATCCGCGCGGTGATTGATCCATCCATACTGGATCGCTCCCTCATTCCTTACGATAACGCTCTGAAACACGGCAAGGTAGTGCATGGCTACGGTGTCAAGGTGGATGGGGAAGGTTTGGAACTTGCTGACGGTTCACGGATTAACGGTGATTATATTGTTGTGGCTACGGGGTCGTCCTATGCCACACCGTTCAAAGCAAAAGGTGAAGAAGGCATTGACGGGCTTCGCACGGCTAATAAAAAGGTTCATGAATCAGTGCTTGCAGCCAAAACCATTGCCATTGTCGGCGCAGGAGCAGTTGGAACAGAGCTTGCCGGAGAAATTGCCTCCGCCATACCGGATAAAAAAATTGTACTGATTTCCAATCAAAATAGCCTTTTCCCTGATCTGCCTGAAAAATTCGGACGCTCATTACTGGGAAAACTCAAAGCGATGGGGGTTGAGGTTGTCTTAGGCCAAAGCGCAGAAAATTTGAGTAGCCTTGATACTCCCTATGCAGGAACACTCACCCTTTCAGACGGGCAAAGAATTGAAGCGGATCTGATTTTTCCAGCGATCGGTGCGCGGGCAAATTCCGAACTACTTGCTACTTTGCCAGATGTTGAGATTGGGCGCGCAAACCGCGCGAAAGTCGATGCATGGCTGCGCCCGTCTTCAAAACTCTCGAATGTATTTGCTGCTGGGGATGTGTCCGAGAACGGCGACCTCATGACCATAGTTGCCTTAGCGAAGCAAGTGCCATGGCTGAAAAATGTATTTTTAAACGTGATAAATGGAAAATCTATCGAAAGCATGAAGCCTTATGTGCCGTGGAAGAAAAACCCGCCTATCGCTGTTCCGTTGGGACCGAAAAAAGGCAACACCTACATCTTCATGACGCTGGGTAACTGGGCAACCTCCATGATGAAAGGAAAAGACCTCGTTCTCTCCAATCGTAATAAAAAGATGGGGCGGGATTTAAGCATTTAGAATAAAGAATGGTTTAATTCTGTTTTTACTTAGTTGTGGTTACTGTTTTGCCATGAACTCTAACTTTAACGGTGGTACAAATAAAGGTGGCAGGTCGGATGAGTACCGCACAAAATAAATATTAACATAAAAATAAAAATGTATTAATAACATTCTATTTCCCATGGAAGAGGACATGACACAACAACTGGATAGCACTAATATCAGGAATTACAAACCGGTTATGGCATATCGTCGATTCGGTAAAACAGAAACCCCGATCAGTGCAATCACTCTTGGAGGCATGCGATATGTTCACGGGTGGGAAGTGCCACGTGATCAGATTCCTGCGGATATGATTGACAATTGCAGGGAGTGTGTTGAGCTGGCTCTCAAGCATGGTATTAACCATTTCGAAACCGCGTATGGGTATGGTAAAAGCGAACACTGTTACGGGATCGTACTTCATAAAGAGCTCTCCCTGAAGCGTGACTCTTATTATCTCATGACAAAAGGGGCTCCTGGAGATGCAACTGAAACACGCAGATTGATCGAGGAGCAGCTGAAAGCGCTGGGTGTGGATTATTTTGACCACTACGCCTGGCATGGAATAAATAATCAGGAAATATTTGAAAAATCATGCGGCAAAGGCGGCCCTGTTGAGGAGCTTTTGAAAATCAAAGAAGAGGGCATAATCAAAGCCGTTGGTTTCAGCACGCACGCCCAGCGTGATATTATTGAGAAATCGATCGAAACGGATCTCTTTGATTTTGTTAATCTTCACTATTACTACTTTTTTCAACGCAATGAACGGGCTATTCAAAAAGCAGCAGAGCGGGATATGGGTATTTTTATCATCTCGCCTAATGAAAAAGGCGGGCACCTCTTCAATCCCTCACCACTGATGAAAGAGCTTACTGCCCCTCTCACTCCTTCTCAGTTCAATAGCCGTTTTTGTTTGAAAACACCACAGGTGCAAACCCTTTCATTTGGAATGTCATCTCCGTACCACTTCAAACAGATGGCTAGTGTTGTGCCAGATGGTGATGACCACTGGAACGAGCAGGATGAGGAAATACTCAATAGAATGGACAAGCGTAAAGAGCTGGATGAGTACCGGTCATTTGATGGCTACTCCATTTTCGATGATCCCTCAGGGATTAATATTCCCGAGATACTCAGATACCGTCTGATGTGGAAATGTTTCGATAATACGGCTTTTCCGGAAATGCGTTATAATATGTTTGAGGAAAAGGGGAATTGGTTCCCCGGGCATTATGTCACTGAGGAGAATCTTGCTAAGATTGACATGAGTAAGGTCCCAGAGTGGATACCACTGAAAGAGCTTCTGCTTGAGGTCCATCAGCGTTTTTATAAGAAAAAAGATTAGTGTATAAAAACAATAGAAAAAAATGAGTTTACCCATTAGTATACATCGAGATATTACTGGTGTGGTCTGGCATGAACAATCTCTAACGTTAAAGGTGGTACAAAGAATGGGAGCAGGTCATCTTATGATTTGCAAATTCAATTTTCTGAGTTAAGATAAGTAAATAGGAATATTGATTGAAAGAGGCGATACAATTCTTAATCAAATCGACAAGTATTGTACGGCTGAAGTGATCAGTGATGGTAGCATAAAACGAGTATGCTACAGTAAACCTATGAAGCGTTAGATAGAATAGATAAAAACTAAAACAGGAATTTAAATGTCAAAAAATCTGAATGCAATACAAATAGCAGATAAAGTATATTGGGTAGGCGTAATTGACTGGGGAATTAGAAACATCCACGGCTACACTACTGACAGGGGAACAACATATAATGCATATCTGGTTATGGACGACAAGATAACGCTCTTTGACACTGTAAAGAAAGGGTTTGAGGATGAGTTTCTATCAAGAATTTCATCAATAGTTAATCCGGAAAAGATAGACTATATCATATCGAATCACTCAGAACCGGATCACAGTGAAGTACTTCCTGAGATCATAGATGTTGTAAAACCGGAAAAGGTATTTGCATCAGTAATGGGCAAAAAGGCCTTAAACGCCCATTACCATGGCCTCAACATGGAAATAACCGCAGTAAAGGATGGTGAAGAGTTGAGCCTCGGTAGCAA
>JABHIW010000053.1 GCA_018670825.1 Candidatus Scalindua sp.
ATGTTGATCTGCAATGTTCATTACACCAAAAACCTGTTTTATAAAATCAAGAGGTACTTTTTCATGAAAGACATCGCCCATAGAGTTTACAAAAACCATATTCGATTTTTTCCACTTTAATGGAACATCCAACATATGAGGATGGCACACAACTTCAAAGCCATTAATATAATTTTGCTGCCCCATTGCTTTAAGCCTTTTTGCCATTCTCTCAGCATAACAATTATCGCAACCTTCACTGATTTTGTTACAACCAGTTACAGGATTCCAGGTAGATTCAGTCCATTCAATTTTGCTTTTGCTCATTTTATAACACCTTGAAATTTTTAGTCTCTTGCATTTTATAGCACTTATTATAGCTTATATTATGATGGCCTGTGTAACTTATTTTATTTGCTAATTTTTTAATCACCGGTAAGGCATGATTGATAATATGCCCGTTTTCTAATGTGAAATCATAAACCTCTTTATTCGAAAACTCGTTTTTAGATAAAATAAATTTTTCCAGCTCAAGTTGAAACTTTTCTATCTTGGAAAGTTTTCTGTTACCAAATAAAGGCATTTGAGCAGATTTCCAATCCTCATCAATATCAAAATTTGCCTCTCCATTTAGCTCATTAGTTTCCCATGCTATCTTCAGGAATTTTTCGACACCCAATGGGTGATTTGAGCCAAAGATTAAACCATAAATATTCCGCCATTTTTTGATAGTGATTGGGTATAGTTTTAATTGGCTTTCGATAGGTATTTTACTTTTATAGTGCTGTAGAATCCACCTATGTATTTCAGCTTGCCTCGTCGTTGATACTTCCTAATGGTCAATATCTGGAAAGTATTTTCGAAAACTTGTATCAGAAGCGAACCTTTTAAATGCAGAAGAAGATACGAAAAACATAAAATCAGTTTTGCGAAATTTCGTTAGGTCAAGGAATACATCTTCAGTAACTTGTTTGATACCACTTTGATCGAGAAAGAATAAATTAAAATGATTTTCCAGCGATGACTTCTTGCTAACAAAGAGTTCTTTAAAGTCTTCATTCAAAATTTCAATGGAAAGATTGCTATCTAGATTTTTTAAGGCTTCTTGCTCTTTTGAAATACAATCACATAGTTGTTGATATTTTGCAAGTATATATTCGTTAAACAGAATATGGATTTTCAGTTTTTGTTTTAGAATAGTATCTTCAAATTTTTTTATGGTTTTTATTATTCTTATAGGACTTCCATCGGTTCCCTTTATGTCTCTACCAATTCCTGCAAAAAAGTCGCAAATATTTACCTCTGTTATAAATGGGGACTGAATGGCAACGGGAAGCCAGGATTCAAGATATTTTTCAAAAATATCTAATTTAGTGATCGTTTCTTCTGAAAATGGTTGTTTGTGTAGATCTTTGGAAGTCATTTTCTATTTATTCATAACGTATATAGTTTACAATAACTCGCTTATGTTTAAATCAAAACCTCCAGCTATGTCGGTGACTATGACTTAATAGAATTACTAAGATACGAGAACAACATGTTTCGAATAAATGTATATGAAAATCTTACTTATTAAAAACAAGTAAGGCTATTTTTTGAAGATATTTAAAATGTGGTTAAGTGATCTGTAGCGACCTCCTGTCTAGGGATATTATAAAAGAGTGGGGTTGTTTTGCAACATGAAACTCATCAAAGAATTTAGCTTATATCATACTCAATGCTTCATCAGCAGCTTTCGCAGATGCGCCTGGAGCTCCGATTAAGAATGTTACCTCTTTGAGCCCGGTAATACATGTCTCTCTCTTTTCTTCATTTAATAAGAGCTCGGTTGCGCGTGAAGCTAGCCATTTATGGTCATCCCTGTACATGGTCTTCTCCGGAACAATTTCTTTTTCCGCAATCGCGTTGACCAGGCTTATGTAAGGTGTCTCAATAAGTGGTTTTGAAACAAAATAGGAAAACGGTGAGATACGGTAGAATATTACCATGATTCCTTTGTCATTACTTTATACAGTTCAATTGCATCCTGTATAAAATCTCCTGTCTTTTCCAAAGTAGCCATAAATTTCTCTTCACTATCGTCATGGGCAGTGTCAATCCTTGCCGGTGAATACTCAAACCAATTTTCAACTTCCTCAATAATACTGTTTTCATAGGCTAAACGGAAAATTGGTTTAGGGCTACTAGGCGTTACTACTCCAACCTTTTCATCCCCGCATCACCTGTCAGTATTCTCAACTGCTGGATGGCGATTTTATTCAGCCGTTCAAGCCTCGTCTTCTGCGGAAGTCCGTCATTTATAAAAAGGGCATTGAGGTTTTCAAGGTTGGCAAGACAGACCAGCTGCGAGACATTGGCAAAATCACGAATATTTCCTGTTTCGTTAGAATTTTCTGCCCGCCACTGAGCGGCGGTTTTGCCAAACAGAGCCATATTTAGAATATCCGCTTCAGTAGCATAGACGTGGTTAATCTGTGATTTGCTCAACTTCCGGGGTATAAGGTTTTCCTTGATGGCGTCGGTATGGATACGGTAGTTAATTTTGGTAAGGTTGCGTCTGATATCCCAACCAAGCTGTTTTTTCTCTTCGTCTTTTAGTCGTTGAAATTCTTTGATGAGATAAAGTTTAAACTCTACTGAAATCCAGGTGGCAAACTCAAATGCAATGTCTTTATGTGCATAAGTACCTCCATAGCGGCCTGCTTTGGAAATGATCCCAATAGCATTGGTTTTTTCTATCCACTGCTTAGGTGTCAATACAAAGCTGTTTAATCCGGCTTGATTTTTAAACCCATCGAATTCGATGGGTTTAAAATCAGGATTGTTAAGTCTCTCCCAAATGCCAAGAAACTCGATTGTATTTCTGTTTCTCAACCAGTTTTGAATTATATAGTCCGTTCTTTTCGAATCTTTGAACCGGGCTATATCTGTAACGCTGATATACTCATCTTTTGCATGAGAAACAATTGTTATTTCAGTACCTTTGACTTCTATCTTTTTCTTTCTTTGCACCATCTTGTCCGCCTTTAATTGCGGCATATTTGCTATATATTAAAATAAGGAACGAGTCATACCAGCTTCACCTTTTTCAGATTTTCAGCAATAAGTGTATTAAGCCTTGCTTCCTCTTTCAACGGCCCTTCAAACTCCGTTTTCAACTCAGTAATCCGTTAAAATTTTTGCTTTTTGCAACTCTTCCGGTACGGTGATATTGCCATTTTCCAAAAGATAAATCAGGTATGATATATCATGCGCTTTTTTGAACCTGATGTCATTTATTATACAAATCGTTTTAAATGCCTTTTCAGCCGCCTGTTGAGCATCAAAGCATAAATCTTCATAAAGAATATCCTCAGATACCTTACCAACTTTTGCACGGGCAAGATTGCTTTTCGCTCTTTTAAGCCACTCCAATGCCTTATCAAGATTTTTCATATATTAGATTTCCGTGTAGAAACGCTTCATTATATATCATATCGGGATCATCCTTTAGCTCTTCAAACCTGTCAATATCAACCGCAATCACATCAACAGGCGCGCCAATATGTTTGAAGTTTAAATATATCTCCTGCACCAATTGTCGTTGATCTATCAACCCCTTTTTCAACACCAGTAAATCATAATCGCTTTCATCCTTATAATCTTTCCCTGCACGGGAACCAAAAAGAATAATTTTTTCAGGATCAGATAATTGAACAATTACTTTAACTGCTTTTTCTAAAGGTGCATCTAATTTCATTTGCTACAAACTCCTGTTTGTTTTTTAAAAAACCCTTTATCTTAAATGATTAATTATGTACTTTTGTAACTGCTTCTTGTTCGGGGTATTATAAAAGAGCAAGGTTGTTTTGCAATACGAAACTCATCAAAGGATTCAGCCTATATCATACCTAACGCTTCATCAGCAGCTTTAGTTTGCCTCTTTTTTGCCTGTAATCCGCTTTATTTCCTTGTCAAAATCAGAGAAGTAATTTTTGTCCTGCAACTTTCGATAAACTTCATATTCTTGTTCCGCCTTCAGCTTAGCTTCCAGCGCACTGATTTTCCCTTTATCTTCAAGAATCGGATAGTCGGACAGCTCCAAGAAATTGTGTAAAAACTGAACCCAATCTTCCATTTTCATGACGATTTGTCTTTCCGCCCGGTTTTAAGCCAAGTCCAGATAAGCGGAGACAATACGGTTTAGCTCTTTAATGTGCTGTTCGTTCAGATAATTTTTGGCCACAGTTAGATCAGATTTTAGTATCTTTCCATCCTGCGAATGCTTCCAGTTGGTCAATCACATGTACAGTTTTGTTGCATCTGCTTTTGCATAAATAATCTCTGCGGCCGTCTTTCCCGTAATCGCCCAATGGAGTTTATTCTGTACTGTCGCAAAAAACTCTTTTGTAACAGGAGCGTTTTTGTCATAATCTGTCGAGAGGGCATAAATATCGGTAATCTTTTGATAAAAGCGACGCTCACTGGCTCGGATCTCCCGAATGCGCTCCAACAGTTCGTCAAAGTAATCTTTACCGAAAACCTGATTGCCCTGCTTAAGCCGTTCATCATCCAGAACAAACCCTTTGATGATGAATTCTTTCAGGGTCCTTGTGGCCCATATTCGGAACTACGTGGCCTGGTAGGAATTGACACGGTAACCGACGGAGATGATGGCATCGAGGTTATAGAACTCCATTTTCCGCTTGACCTGTCTATTTCCTTCATTTTGAACTGTTTCCAAAATAGAAAGAGTTGCTTCCTTTTGTAATTCTCCGCTTTCAAATATGTTTGACAGGTGCTTGCTGATGGCGGGTATTTCGACCCCAAAAAGCTTTGCCATGGCTTTTTGCGTTAGCCAAACCGTTTCATTTTTCAGGAATACTTCAATATTTATTTTTCCGTTGTCTCCGGTGTAGAGAAGAAAATTCGACTGATAATCAGGGAGATTTTTTTTATTCATGACTGTTTAACCCAAACATTTACTGTCTTTGCATCAAAGGATTCAGCCTATATCATACCTAACGCTTCATCAGCCGCTTTTGCAGATGCACCGGGAGTACCGATTATGGATGTTATCTCTTTGAGCCCGGCAATACATGTCTCTCTCTTTTCTTCATTTAATAGCAGTTCGGTTGCGTTTGACGCCAGCCATTTATGGTCATCCCTGTACATGGTCTTCTCCGGAACAATTTCTTTTTCCGCAATCGCGTTGACCAGGCATATATAAGGTGTATCAATATGTGGTTTCGAAGCAAAATACTCAAATGGTGAGACACGATAGCAGGCTATCATTGGAATTTGATAATTTGCTATTTCCAGTGTAACCGTTCCCGAATTACAGATACATAGCGAAGAGGCCTTGATCACTTCAGAAATCTTCTCTTTCACTATCTCTATCGACAACCTTTTATTATTTGAAGAGGTATAACGCTTTGTAATGTCTTCAATCAATTCTAAGTTTCTTGTATTGCCGCATGATAAAAGGAACGTAGCTGATGGGACTTTTTCATGAATGACGGTTGCTGTCTCCAGGAGAATAGGCAGCAGTCGTCTTATTTCCTGTTTGCGGCTTCCGGGCAATAGTGAAACAATCGTCTTCTCTTCTCCGGCTTTCATTTTTTCAACGAGAACTTCGTCTATCTCCCTCTTGTTCAGCTCATCAAAAAGTGGATGCCCGACGTATTTTGCAGATACACCTCCATTAGTATAGAACGCCTCCTCAAAAGGGTAGATGACCACCATCCTGTCTACAAATTTTTTAATCTTTTTTATCCTCCAGGAGCCATGGGCCCAGAGTTGAGGGCTTATGTAATACATAACGGGTATATTTCTTTTCTTAGCAGCCTTGGCGAGGTAGAGATTAAAACCCACGTAATCAATCAGGATGACCAACTCGGGCCTCTCTTCATCAAAAAAACGAGTACAGTCTTTAAATATATTCCATAATCCGGGGATCTTTTTTAACGCCTGAAGCCACATGACGGAACGGGAACTCATATCGTGGATACACTGCATGCCCGCCTCAACCATTTTATCTCGCCCTAAACCGTAGAACTTGATTGACGGGTTTTTCTTATGTATCTCACGAATCAGGTTTGAACCGTGCATATCACCGGACGTTTCACCCGCACTTATAAATATCTTTTTAGTAGTTTCCAAGGTATAAAATAATTAAATTTATGGGAAGTAATATTGGAGAAAAGGCCCATGCTATTATGGATGAAAAAGAGGTATCGATGCAGAATATTCCATACTTCACATCTAAGGCAAACATTATCAGACATGAGACTGGTAACGCGACACACGGCACCATGAGCAGGTAAAAGAAAATCGTATAGTTTTCGTAGAGAAGGCCATGCGCAAATATAATATTCGAAATAAAGAATATTAAAGCAAAGAAAACAGACAACTTAATCTTCGAATAAAAATAGCATGCCGCCGTTAATGGTAATGAAAGTATGGATAGAATTATTATTAATGTCATTATCGCCCACGAAAGTTATCAAATAAATTATTTAATTATAGGAATTTGCATTTCTCACGCAAAGCCGCAGAGGTCGCTAAGAAAATACAAAAAGAAATTAAAAGACAAAAACTTTTTTCTCTTTGCGTCCTTAGCGGCTTTGCATGAGAAATCTTTTGAACGCTGAATATCGAATTCAGAATTCGATATTCTTAAGAGTTGCTGCCTTTAGGCAACCAAACTCACTATCTGAAAAGTATAAAAATAAACGCCAAGTATCCTGAAACCAGTACAATGCCTGCAAGCCTGTTAACCATCAGGCGACCTCTTATCATCGGTATTAAGGCTAGGGAGAAGAGAAGCATAATAGGGAATTCAAAAAAGAGAGTCTCTCTCGCCACATTTAATGGTCTTACCAATGCTACAGATCCCAGGACCATAAGTATATTGAAGATATTACTGCCAATCACATTTCCCACGCAAATATCCGCCTCTTTTTTGAGGGCGCTTACAACGGATGTCGCCATTTCCGGTACTGAGGTGCCAAAAGCAACTACCGTCATTCCGATAACCATTTCACTTATCCCGAAGCTGTCGGCTATAAAAATTGCAGATTTAACTAATACATGCGAACCTACCAAGAGACATGCGAATCCAATTACAATATAAACAATATTAGATAGTAAATGTCTCTTTGTCTGGCCCTCTTCATTTGTACTCTCTGGTATACCAGTTTTTTTATGAGGGCTACTTGAATCTGCTTGCTGACAGGAAGAGTTTACCGATGAAGCACTAGCAAGGACATCTTCCGAGTTGCACGTTGAATTTCTTGATTCTTTCTTGGAATTTAGAGTACTATAAATTTGGTAACCTATAAAAAGTATAATACCGGTAAAAAGAAACAGTCCATCAATAAATCCAATCTTTCTGTCTATTGCCATAAAATAAAGCCCGGCTGAGATTCCAATCATTAATGGCAGCTCGCGCTTCAGTATGACCCTTTCAACCTTTAAAGGGAGTACTATTGCGGCAATACCAAGGACAAGGCCGATATTGGCGATGTTACTACCAATTATATTCCCGATAGCTATGTCATTAGATCCTTTTATAGATGCAGTTAAACTGACAGCCAATTCAGGACTTGAAGTACCAAATGCGACAACGGTTAAACCTATTACTATAGGCTTTATACCAAGATCACGCGACAGCCTTGATGATCCCTTAACCAGCCATTCGGCGCCAAAGTATACGCCGGTAATCCCTACAATAAACAAGATAGAGTGTAGTAACAAATATAATCCCTCTTATGCTGCCATTTTATAATTCACGACATTAGGCAGTATGGAAACAAAACCTAAGACCAAAGCACAAAATAAATCCCCAATTAACCCATCTTTTGAAAAGGAGGAAACCCGCCCGGCAATGCCGTTTGGACGGGTTGTGCAGGGAAGGAGATGGTATTCTCTTTTACAATCCCGAAAAGTGAATATGGTAGAAGTATAATACCAGTAACCCTTCCGTCAAACATAAAAAATCTGTACTCTTTTGGCCACACTTGCCTTACTGCACATTCAAGTGTGGTTTGCCTTATCCGGATACCAAAATTTGCATGAATAAGCAAAAACTCTATATTTTTCAGAAATTTCTAAGCTACCTCAAAATTATTGGTAGTTAACTTGGTCTACTCGAACGGTTTTAATCGGGCGGACTGAGATTGACATGAATGTTCTTAAAGAAAGAAGTAAAAAAACAGTATTTATACAAATTAAAAAAAGTATTTGACATTAACGAAAGTTTTTCTAAAATACTGCGACTGAGACTTAATCTCAGCAATTCTTTCGTGATTTCTGAATGAATTTTGTTGTAGAATCGTAAATTAAATGCTGTAAACAAATTAACAAAGCTTAAATTTTTGTATCTACTCACAGTAAGCACAACAACACATAATGTTAATTTATAAAGTCAGGTAATTCTCCACGAAATAGTATATCCATTGCATTGCTTGAGTTAATTCCCTGCTTGCGGCATGTTGACAAGTAGCTACGAACACGGC
>JABHIW010000125.1 GCA_018670825.1 Candidatus Scalindua sp.
ACAGAGGTGGTATGTCTCGGTTCAGACAGAAAACCAGATTTTGAAGTTTTTTCAAATTGTTGCTAATTGGAAAGGTAAAAAGACTGATAATCGGATTAGGAGGAGTCTTTAAAGCTTCATTTCCGTACAGAAACTATTTAGGATATCAGCCTCTGTAGCATAAACATTGTTTGTCTGTTCTTTTGTCAATTTTTCAGGGGTTAAATTTTCTTTTATTGCATCTGTGTGAATACGATAGTTTATCTTTGCCAGATTTCTTTTAATGTCCCAGCCTAGCTGTTTTTGTTCTTCATTTTTAAGACGTTGAAACTCTTTTATAAGGTATAATTTGAATTCAACAGAAATCCATGAAGCAAACTCAAAAGCAATATCCTTATGTGCATATGTTCCACCATATCTTCCTGACTTGGAAATCAATCCAATCGCATTTGTCTTTTCAATCCACTGCTTGGGAGTTAAGGTAAAACTGTTAAGCCCCGCCAATTTTTTAAACCCGTCGAATTCGACGGGTTTAAAACCTGGATTATTCAGATGTTCCCAAATACCCATAAATTCAATAGTATTCCTGTTTCTAAGCCAATTCCTAATCAAATCATCGGTCCTATCTGAACTTTTATATCGTGCAATATCTGTAATGCAGATATAGTCATCCTCTTTTTGAGAGAATATCGTTATATCTTTACCTTTAACGTTAATTTTTGCCTGTTTCTTTGCCATCTCTCTTTTTCAAAATGAATACCTGCGGAGGTAGCCAGGTATTGTTAAACAGAAACAAATTACAGAATACTATCTTATATCAATTTTATTATTTGAAAACGACTGTTTATGGTAAGAAAGTTCATGTTATTTACGTCCGTGTAATAATAAACTTTTTTATAGATAACGTATCCACATTACAATGTGTGTGATTTGATATGACGCAAGGAGCGTCACCGTAAGGGTTCCCACGCCGAGCGTGGGAACCAGGGGTTTTTATTACAACTTTAGTCACTTTTAACTTAGTTAATGATTATTCACTTTGTTCAGGCTGTTGTGGGCCTGTTTCATCTGTTTCAGTTTCTTCTGCCTCTTCTTCGTCTACACCTATAACCGGTGCGACAGATACCACTTTGTCTCCTGCCTTCAGTGAAATTAGTGTTACGCCTTGAGTATTACGACCAATGGACCTTATGGTATTAATAGCGGCACGAATTATCATACCTTTCGCTGTCATCATCATGAGCTCATTGTCATCACTTACATTCATTAGAGCGACAACCTTACCATTTCTCTCAGATGTCTTGATGTTGATGACTCCCTGGCCGCTTCTGCGCTGGACCGAATATTCACTGTAGTCTGTTCTTTTTCCGAATCCATTTTCACAGACGGTTAAGAGTGTTGCGTTTTTGTCAACGACAACAATACCTTTGACCTTGTCGTCACCCTTTAATCCTATACCCTTGACGCCGCGTGTCGCGCGTCCCATGCATCGTACATCGTCCTCTGAAAAACGAATTGCCTTTCCATTCTCCGTTCCAAGTACAATTTCCTGTCCTCCGGTTGTCAGTTTAACGCCTATTAGTTTGTCACCGCTGTCCAGAAGGATTGAGATTATTCCGCCTTTCTTAGGACGTCCAAAGGCGCTAAGAACGGTCTTCTTTATTATTCCATTCCTGGTTGCCATAACTAATTGCCTGTCGTCAAATTTGCGAACAGGAATCGTAGACGTAACATTCTCGTCTTTATCTAGTTCGAGGAGATTAACTATTGCGCGTCCTTTTGCTATACGGCTGGCGTTAGGGATGTCGTATACTTTTAACCAGTATACTTTTCCCATATCTGTAAAGAAGAGTATGTAGTCGTGTGTTGACGCGATAAAGAGGTTTTCAACGAAATCACCTTCTTTCATACCCGCGCCGGTGACACCCTTACCACCTCTGTGCTGTTTTCGATACGTGGTAATAGGTAATCGTTTTATATATCCCTCATGGGTAATTATGACGGTAACATCTTCCTCAGAAATGAGGTCTTCCATATTGAATTCACCAATATCCCCGATGATTTCCGTTTTTCTTTCATCTCCATATTTCTCTTTTATTTCATGAAGATCTTCCCTGATGATATCTAAAACCAGATTCTCATTCTCCAGGATCGCCTTGTATTCCCTGATGTTTTCACAGACTTTCTGATATTCTTCTTCAAGCTTGGCTTGCTCCAGGTTTGTTAACCTCTGCAGTCTCATTTCAAGGATCGCGTTTGCCTGTCTCTCTGAGAGAGAGAATCTTGATACCAGTGAAATCCTTGCATCATCTACGTTTTTAGAAGCTTTTATCAGCTTAATAACTTCATCAATATTCTCAAGAGCAATCCTTAACCCTTCCAGGATATGAGCTCTCTCTTCCGCTCGGTTCAGCAGGAAACGTGTCCGACGCCTGATTATTTCCTTTCTATGAATTACATAAGCATTAAGTAACTGCTTCAGGTTAAGTGTTTCAGGGCGACCGTCTACCAAGGCTATCATAATAATACTGAAAGAGTTCTGCAGTGATGTATGTTTATATAACTGGTTTAAAACAACTTCTGCTTCCTCATTCCTTTTTAAAACGATAACTATTCTGCTTCCCTCTCTGTCGCTTTCATTCCGAATATCTGTTATGCCCTTTAACACTTCACTTCTAACTAATTCCGCAATTCTTTCTATTATCCTGTCCCTGTTAAGTTGATAGGGAATTTCAGTTACCACTATGCTCTGTTTGTTGTTTTTTGCCGTTTCTATATGAGACTTTGCCCTTACGGTTATAATTCCTCTTCCCGTTTTGTATCCATCTTCAATACCTCTGACTCCGCATATTAAGGCTCCTGTCGGAAAGTCAGGTCCTTTTATTACTGTTAAAAGTTCATCTATGGTTACATCCGGATTATCAATAACTTTTACTATCCCGTCGCATACCTCATTTACATTATGGGGAGGTATGCTTGTCGCCATACCGACGGCAATACCAGAACCTCCATTACATAAAATATTGGGGAATTTTGCGGGAAGTACTGACGGTTCCGTACGAGTGTCATCGTAGTTCGGGATGTAATCGACGGTATCTTGCTTAATATCTTCCATCATCTCCGAAGAAGCATGGGTCATTTTAGCTTCCGTATATCTCATAGCAGCAGGCGGGTCACCATCAATTGATCCAAAATTACCCTGCCCTCTTACCAATGTGTATCTCAAGCTCCAGTCCTGTGCCATACGTACAAGTGTTGGATATACTACCTGCTCACCATGTGGATGGTAGTTTCCTGTTGTGTCACCACAGATCTTCGCGCATTTTCTGAACTTGGCTCCAGGGCTCAGGTTGAGGTCGTTCATTGCAACGAGTATTCTTCTCTGTGATGGTTTAAGGCCGTCCCGCACATCAGGCAGTGCACGGCTCATGATTACACTCATCGCGAAGGTCAGGTACGACTCTTTCATTTCCTCTTCAATGAGGATGTCCTTTATGTTTCCTTTTTCTTCTATCATTTAAACCTTTCCTTTTCGGCTTTCACTGTTGTAGAGGATCCGTGTCCGGGATAAATAACGGTGTTCTCGTCCAGCTTAAAAATACATTCTTTAATCGATTGGAGCAGATGGTTGTGGCTGCCTCCCGGTAAATCGGTCCTGCCATATCCTCCCGCAAAGAGAGTGTCTCCTGAAAACAGTATTGGGGCTTCTCCATTGTCCGCAGAATCAGTATATATTCCTATTCCACCGGGTGTGTGACCGGGAAGGTGCAGGACTCTGAATTCATAGTCATCCAGCTTAATCTTATCATCGTGATTTAATGTTCTGCACGCAGGTGGAGATGAATATCTTTTTCCGCCCAGGAGTGAGAGGTTCTTGAATGGGTCTTCCAGCATCTCTGCGTCATCGGTATGGATACAGATTTGAATATCCGGAAACTTTTCCTTCAATTCTTTATTCGCACCAATGTGGTCCCCATGTCCATGGGTATTAACGAGAATAACAGGGTGAAGTTTTTTCTTCTCCAGGTAGTCCAGTATTCTTTCCGTATCTCCGCCGGGGTCAATAATCATGGCCTCTGAACACTTTGACGAAACTATGTAACAACAAGCGTCCAAAGGCCCGACTTCTAATGTTTCAATATCCAACATAATCTGTTTATAGTAAAAGATTCGTTGCTAAATAACGTCCTGCCGATTTCCTTATAACAATTATTTGAGTAACGATGAACTTTTTCGGTTTTCCTGAAGATCAACTCTTTTTAACATATCGATTAATTATCTGTTTAATATCACAGGTTTTTTCCTCTTTAGTGAAGCCTATGATTTTTCTTTCCCTTGTTACACTTTTCGCGGAATCGGATGCGTGTACGGCATTTTTCCTTATATCCAGTGCATAAAAACGTCTTATGCTGGAATACTTCGCCTTTCTTGGATCTGTGGCTCCCAATAGTTCGCGGATAGTCTTGATTGTATTGATTCCCTGGTACAATATTGCGAGGCAAATAGTATTTTTCCCATCAAGAGTTTCCTTGGTTTCAGCAAAGGTAGAAGGTTCAGTGCCTGTCATGTATTGTAGTATGCTATTGAATTCAGTATCTACTTTTGGTTTTTTCATCTGAGCTGCCATATTATTCAAAAGCTCATCCGTCAGCTCAAAAGAGAAGTCCTTCTGTTTTAATGATGTTTTCAATTGTTCAACCAGGTCCGGTTTGAATTTATCATCGAAACTGCTATTGAAGAAATCTTTCACAGGGCCATAAAACTCTTCTGCCTGCTTAGTGCTCAAGTCAAGGAGTTTAATACCGACTATATAGAAGCCTGTCCTTGAGAACATACTTATTATGTTTCCGGCACGCGGATCGTGTTTTTCAAAGGGTTTAAGAATCATGAGTGAAGTTTCAGGCTTTTTGTTTTTATCAAAAGCTATAACATCTTCCATGATGCCGCCATCGCTCAATGAATACTTTGCGAACAGCTTGAGCTGCTTAATATTTGTGGCCTTGTCAGCAGATGTGAGAACTGCAGGCTCGAAATACTCAACTTTTCCATCTTCGGAAACGATAGTGTCACCGAAAGTACCTCTGATGGTATCTCCTCTTAAAGGGCCGGATGCTGACCCAATTACTTTATTATGGAGAACATCAACAGCGTTCTTACCTTCAAAGAGGAGGAGCATGGCACGGTTTTCTATGCCAAGCTTATTATTCTTTCTCAGCATGTTATTTACATAATCTATCATTGCTTTCTTCCATACAGCTTTCATCTTCTGCGCCTCTATAGTTTTTATATATTCATCCAGGAACTTGTCGCTGGGAGTGTACATTCTAGCACCCACCAGTTCCAGGTCAGATAAAGATAAAAGCCTGCATATTATGCCGCCTGTTCTGCTTTTTAATAAGCTATATGGAGTTATTAATGCGTAAGTTAATTCTTTTTTCATTTCCGCCTATACCTTCCTTAAGTAAAATAGTAATTTGATAAATAATTTATTTGCAAACAAAGCGACGGGCAGTGTTAACCCTATTTAATATTTAAAGTCTCAGATATTAAAACGTATCTCAAACCTGAAGGTTCGAGTTACGTTCTCAGAGTACTGTATTTTATATGGACCATTACACAATTTACGCGCTTTTTGAGACCAAACTTCCTTCCCCAATCAGGTTTCGTATCCCATTAAACACATTTTCGTTTAAGGAAACAGAATATCCTTCGGATGTCTTTATTGTTACCGATTTATTACCGGGAATCTCGAATTTTATGAAAACAGGGCAAGATCCTTTATTTGTCGAGAGGATTTCTTTCAAGCCTGAGAGAATATCATCGTTTATTTGTGCATATTTGAGGCGTATTATAGCATTCTTGGGTGGTTTGTTCTCTATTTTTTTTTCGATTTCTTCCGGAGTTATTATTTCCGTAACTCTGATCGAGGCTTCTGTATCTCTAAAGCCAACTTTCCCTTTAACAAAAACAACTTCATCGGCGTGGAGCTGATCATTGAGAGATGCCAGCTTCTTTGTGAAAATCACGCATTTTGCTATCCCTTCCATATCTTCAATGGTGAAATATGCAATCGGTTTGCCCTTTTTGGTAGTAGTACGGTTAACACTGTCAACTATTCCACCTATCAATACCTCGGAATCTTCCGGTTTCTCTGAAAGTTCCCCTGTTGTTATATCTGAATAATGCTCTATTGCATCCTTATACCGTTTTAACGGATGTGAACTGACATAAAGTCCCATTGCCTCTTTTTCCGCTTTGAGCAGTTGTTTTTCAGACCACTTCTCTGTTTCAGGTAAACTATGGAGGACATTTAAGTCTACGGTATTCTCTTGTGCTCCGAAAAGATTCATCTGTCCCATACGGCGGTCTCTGTTTGATTTTGCACCAACTTTCAGTAGTGTGTCTATTCCTTCAAAAAATTGAGACCGGTATCCCGGCTGCGAATCAAAACATCCTGATTTGATAAGGCTTTCTATTACCTGTTTGTTTACCAGCCGAAGGTCTACACGTTCACAAAAATCAAATATTGTGGTAAATTCACCATCCTTCTTTCTTGCCTCAATGATTGAATCTATCGCCTTTTCACCAACATTTTTTATTGCCCCGAGACCAAACCTGACCTGCTTATCTGATACAATTGTGAAGTCGGAATAGCTTTCATTTACGCATGGAGGCAGTAATTCGATGCCCATTCGGTTACATTCATGCATATAGTCTACTATCTTGAGGTTATTCTGCTTTTCGCATGTCATCTGGGCTGTCATGTATTGCGTCGGATAGTTAGCCTTTAGATAAGCAGTCTGGTAGCAGACCATGGCATAAGCTGCAGAGTGTGATTTATTAAACCCATAACCCGCAAAATATTCCATCAGTTCGAAGATTTTCTCTGCAACATTTCTTGGTATTTCGTTCTCTTTGGCTCCGTTTAGAAATTGGGCCTTGAATTTTGCCATAACCTCCGGCTTCTTCTTACCCATTGCCTTTCTCAAATTATCAGCTTCGTTAAGGCTAAATCCTCCCAGTCTGTTTGCAATACGCATTACCTGTTCCTGATAAACGATCAGCCCATATGTCTCTTTGAGCAGCGGTTCGAGCATCGGATGGAGATATTTCACGGTTTCTCTACCGTGTCTGCAATTTATGAATGTATCAACCATTCCGCTTCCTAATGGCCCGGGTCGATATAGTGCAACCAGTGGTAATACATCCTCAAATTTGTCAGGTTTAAGTTTTATCAGTAGGTCTCTGAAACCTCTGCTTGTCTCTACCTGAAAAACGCCCTTAACGTCACCCCGTGACAACAGGTCATATGTTTTCTTGTCATCTATTGGTAGTTTATTGATATCAATAACAGTTCCGGTTGTCGCCTCTATAAGCAGCCTCGCCTTATCAATGACAGTGAACTTCCTTACTCCAAGAAAATCAGCCTTTAACAGGCCTATCTTCTCAACAAGGGTTTCACCATCATATTGTGTTATCACGGTATCCTTGTTCTTTG
>JABHIW010000138.1 GCA_018670825.1 Candidatus Scalindua sp.
ACAGAGGTGGTATGTCTCGGTTCAGACAGAAAACCAGATTTTGAAGTTTTTTCAAATTGTTGCTAATTGGAAAGGTAAAAAGACTGATAATCGGATTAGGAGGAGTCTTTAAAGCTTCATTTCCGTACAGAAACTATATAGATGACCCCCAAGTCCCTTCCATGACTCTAATACATCTGCACATTACTTTAGATACTCTAAAGCAAAACGATACAAATACTGTGCACTAGTAAATGCAGCATATGTTTGATGATTGTCTGCTTTGCCATTATCCGCAAAATCACAAGCAGACTTGATTGACATTGCAATTGGACGTGGCAGAAAACTGTTCTCGGCGGCAAAAAAAACTCCGTACGTTTCCATGTCAAGACCAATTAGTTTCCGACTGTGTTCTTTTATATGTGCAGTAATATTCTCATCTTGGACGACACCGGCTCCAGAGGCTATTGGCCCAATATGCACTTCCAACTGTCTTTCTTGTTTTTCACCCCGCCAGTCATTCTGTATCTCCGTTAGAAATGTTTTCTGTGCCTGAAGGTGTAAAAGGCGCTCTTTTAGATCTACACTAAGAGGTATGCTTCTCGGATCTGGTTCAAAAATCTGTTTTCCTTCTACGATTTTATGTTTGCCACTTCCGTAATCCCAAGATTGATCCGCAATGAGAATGTCACCTAGCTTTGCATCGCCATCTTTGACAGCTGCCGCTATCCCACTCATTGCAATGTAGCGAGGACGGAATTGTTCAATAAGCTTGGATGTGAGGACAGCTGCTGCAGGCATACCCATCTGTTGTGCACAAGCTGATACCACAGAAAGCTGCTTCTCGCCGTTAAGAAAACGCCCCTTGTGATAAATAGTTGAGTCGTTTGGTAGTTTTATCACCTCCCATTCTGCAGGTAGATCAAGGATGCTCTTATGCTCTGGAACATGAAGAGCCGTTACAATACCTATATCATAAACATGCCGCGTCGAATCTGCGTTGAGGAGTTCCTTCTTTGATGTCACGAGGTATTGAAGCTTTGATGTGAGCTGACGATGCCAGTCGTTTGTTTTCGTGTCGTACTTAATGATTCGCCACAAATCGTCCTCAAAATGGGGATCCGCCTTTTCAAGAACATCTTCAAATGCAGTAAGTCCAATTATATGATATGGGCGGTGCAGGGTTGTGCTTGTATTCAACTCCTTGATAAATTCACATCCAGCCATGTCTCGTGGCTCATCTCCAATTCTATTAGGCAGTCGTAAGTCAAGAATCAACAGGTCAAAAAGAGACTGACTACAGGTATCGCGTGCTTGGATGAGGTCTTCTACCACAAAAAAATCTTCGTCTGAAATTTCAGGTATGGTTTTGATAACTTCAGAAATGCGATCTGCTTTGTTCCTGTCATCGTCAAGGATAAGTATCCGTATCATGTAATTTCCTCAAAAAGTTTTTTTAGCGCTTCCTTCCAATTGATTTCTGATGAATTGTAATAAATCTTTCCTCGGTAAATTAAGGGATACTTTTCTGATAACTCTTTATCGAGTTCTTCCAAAGTCATTAGATCACTACCTTCGCCGAAAGTCTCGAACATAGTGATAACTACGGTTGGGACAAGCACGTTTTTTCGATTCATTTCTGCCAGAATGTTGCGCCCAGAAAATGGATCCACTTGAAATCCATCTTCTTCAGTTGAGATATCGAATATTGGGAGACTCATGTCCAAAAGTAAAAAATCAAATTGATCAGACATAAGGCTTCGAACGCCATTCTGATATGAACGTACCTCAGTGAGATGTACATTTTTTCGAATCTTTCGAACCTCATTTGCAATTCGTCGCATCTTGTTAGTGTCATCCTCAATAATCAGGATTCGCATTTTCTAAGTCCCTCCATTTCCATTCTAAGTGTTACAACAAACTTACTGTCTTCGTCATATGCAAAGTCAAGCATGGAATCATTGCGCTGCAAATCTATTCTCATGATTTTTTGCACTTTTATTAAACCAGATCTTCCTTCACTTGCAATAACTCCGACAATTTCTGATATATTTACTAATGAATGGGTCTTTTTTAAACTATCAACAGGATTAGACCTTCGTATTTCTTCTCCTAAGCTGTTCTTAATTTTTATTGTCAAACGATCCTTTGCGACTTTAGTCTCAATCACAATATTCATTTCCTCAGGCGAAACGCCAGAATGAACTATAACATTATCCAGAAGCGTGCGTACAATATCAAAAAAAGGAGTAAAGAACTTCCCATCAATGATTACTTCTCCTTCAAATTTAGTATGAGGTTTAACTTTTTTATGTGGGTAAATATTATTTATACTCTCAACGCAAATATTAACCAAATCAACAATACTAAATTCAGGAATAACGCTTGATCTTGAGATCGTGAACCATTGTTCAATGCTTTCAAGTGTATGCTGTAATTTAGTTTGACAACTAGTAATGTTTTTACGGAGTTCTGCCGCTTGATTCGATGCAATACTTTTCCGAACATCCTGTTCAAGACGACTAATACTATCATAAATAGTATCCTTTATTTGGGTCGAAATGATCTCTCGAATATTTTCTAGATTTTTCTGCGTACGCACCCACAATACCCGCAATATACTATCTAAAAATTGATCGAAATCCTTAATATTCAAAAACTCGTCTTCAAACATTTTATAGAGTTCCAATGAACTAAATTCATAATTGAAGAGTCCAGATGGATTCTTCTTTTCAGTCCTTACCTGAATCATTTCTTTATTCAGTTTCTGGGATACTTCATCGATTTCACTCGAAAATTTAGCTAGCAGTGATTGAATTGTTGATTTATCTTCATCAGTAGCACCTTTGAGTTGAGTATCCCAATACGAATTTATCAGGTATTCCATTGTTGTTGTATCCTTCTCTGAAATCAAATATAATGCCTCAAACGGACTACGAATCTGATTTTGCAGAACGCCATGTCTTATCCTAACGCTCAAATACCCATCAAGCCCATGTTCTCCGCTAGATATAAACCGATCCCTTACATCAATGAACAACTCTCTGAAATTAAGAAATAGTGAATTGCCAACAATTTTTTTATCTGTAATAATATTTTCAAATTCTAACTTTGAAATCGGTTTTTTAACAAGCTCACCATCCTCAGTTAGATCATAGAAATGAATGGATTCTAGGTCTAACATTTGAATAGTTTCAATACTACTCATGGAGGCCAATTCACGATAGCGCTCAAAACTCTCTTCTAAAAGTTTACGTCCTGTTGCTCGTATACCCACATCGTCGACATGTATCTTACTAACATGGATCTGCCGTATCCCTTGTCTAATCAGAGAACGAGAAGTGATGGTGCTGATTTCGTCAGAATAGGCCTTCAAGTTTGCTTGATCTCTCTCGGATAAGAATTGGCAGATTCGAATTCTCTCCTTCTCTAAATCCTTTGTCCCACAGAAGTGATAAGAGCATGCAAGAACATCAATCTTACAAACCCTAAAGAGGAACTCATTCAACTCCTTTGTATGGAACTGGTCTTTAATATCAAAGAGCTGTGTTGGTCTATTTACACCAAGACTATTAAGGAAATTATCATAAGCTACATAGACAGTGCGAGCCTCTGTGTTTACGATGGAGTACAGGATGGGATACGTTATTTTTCGCATTGTATCGGGAGGAGTTGTCTCATCAATCGACTTAACCAAAAGGTCAAAGGAAATTCTCCTAGTTGATAGTTCATTCCGCATGAAAGAGTGTACAACCATGTCCGTGCATTCAGACAATTTCATAGTATCAAGATAGCAGCGAAAAAGTATTCTTGTGACCCGGTCACGTGTATGAACACAACACGGTAATTTATCTTTTGTTATACTTCTATATATTGGTTCTAGGATAGAGATAGCGTGGTCAGGCTTAGCATTCGCTTCATATATTTTAGCACTGTAAATTTGTCTTCGTATCTTGGGAATTGATTGAGGGAATTCATAAATTTCTTCACGTTGTGATCCAACAGCAATTCCTCTTATTAAAGATAACGTACTCCCCTCACCCACAGTACACGAAATTTGGTCTAATAATATTTTTGCTTTATGGGAGTCATCATAAATTGTAGCGAAACGCGGATTGAAGGGCAATGCATTAAGCAAGGCCAATTTATAGAATCGTTTTTCTGGAGAAGGCAATGTTTCCTGTATATAAAAGTTATAGATTCTGTATGCCAATGGATCTCTCCAAAGCGACGTAGAGAGTTTGGCGAGGTAGTCAGAACTATTGCGCCAAGTTTTCTCACCTCTAAGGACTACATTGCTATGCTCTAATATAGATGCGGCAACTGAGTCTTGTGGAAACAGTTGAATGAAAGGTTTTCCCATTTGATCAAGTGAACGTATGTAAATATAATATAATTCAAATATTTCTGGATTCTCAAGAAGAAACTTGCCGGTTGTCGTAGAGCTCTTCTCATAATTTCCATCAGTATAATTATCCAAAATGCTGATCACATCAGTAGCCAAAGAGTTCCATGTAAGTACACGTTCTGGACTAAAGAACTGGGCAAGTGCATCGATACGTGAATCCTGAATTAGGCCATCCACCCTATGTATAATGTCTGAAGCAATATTGTGATACTCGGAATTTGCCACAGCACATGATTGTAAAATAGAGATGAAAGTAAGATATCGGTCTATGATTGATGAGGTACCTTCGTAGTATGTAACAGCAGTTGCCACAGGGATTATATCCATATGAAGATGCTCAAGTCGGTAATGACAATAGCTTTTAAACTGATCATAGTCCTCTCCGAGGTCTAATGCACGAGTCAACCTCATTTTGTAGTTCTCATCAGACAGCTTAGTTTCACACCTGAGACTCATGAGTTCAGCAAGAAATCTTAGGATTATGTTATTCGCTTTATCACCAGTAATCTGGGACATCAATTTCTTGTTGCTTTCCAAGCCGTTAGATTTTTCTGCCAGTAAGAGACCTTTCTCTAAGCTCCATAAAGAAGGTCCGAATTCTGAGATTATTGATTCAAGTATGGAAGATGCCTCTTCGTAATCCCCCATTAGGAATGTTTTTTGAAAAGATAAATTATGAATAACAAATGATGAAATTTCTTTAGCGTAACGTTCTACAGATAGAGACATCCAATCTAAATCTCTTTTTAAATCATCTGTATAAGCAAAGAAATTTAAAGAGCATATCTCTTGATATGACTTGGCAAATGGAGTTCCAAAGATAAAATGACTTAAGGAAGTCTTTTGGTTCTCTACATATTTAGCAGCAACTCTTACCTCCTGAAAATCTCGATATTTATGGAGGTCACGGAAAACTTTCTTGGGATTATACGGTTTTCTCCCCCACAGTCTTTGTTTAAACTCGACGAGACTTTTCGGTTGATTTTTACGAGAAGCTTCTTTATTTTTTTTTCGTTTTTTAGCCAATTTTACTTATATCTCTACGCAATGTTAATTCTGAGAAAATAAATACGTTAAACCCCTCTTGACTTTACCAGCAGAGACTTTCATCCTGCAAGAAACATCAATCTTTCTTCGACAAGATAACGTTAAGGATTTTAACAGTAGTTGGATTGTAGTAATACTATAATACTATAATACTTGAAAATGCAGAGAATGATTATACCTTAATCTAGTCTTGCCTACTATCCATCTTAATGAAACAGAATGATGTTATTCGAGAATAGCTATAATTGGTAAGTAAGTTCATATGTTTACCTCCCTGTAAAAACAAACTTTATTTAAGACAACTTATCCACCTCATTCTATGTGGAATAGTTTTATGCTTTAAGAATTGAATAAGCTGGGATGATAAGGCTATATATTGTTGAAGTCAAGGGGGAAAATAGGTTACAGCATCTCAGATTTACCACCTGTTATTGTGACAGCAGTTGACAGCATCTTGTAACCAGGTGGGGAAGTTTTTTGCTTTTCAGATTATATCTTCACCACTAAAGCTAAATTATTACCACAAGTCTTTATTTTGTGTCATAGAAATATGGGCATAGTGAACATAATATTGATAATTCCCCACTGTTTTTAGAGGAAATTTACTTCTCATAAGCCTCTATCATACTAAGACTTATTTTCACCGTCTGCTAATGGGTAGTTATGTTATTCTTGAAATCCAACAGCACTAATCTCACTATTGACAATATGCCCCTAAAATATAGATGAGACGGAGGCACTCCTTACCACTTGACACATTCAAAATAAATTGACGTCTTGATCAGAAGGATCAGGATAACATTGCCTAAAAGATACTATACAGCTAGGTGACTATTAATAATACACTTGAAACAATTCAGATATACTATAAAATTCGCTACATACAGGAATGTAGAATAACTTATTATGGAACAATAAATAATATAATATGACTCCTGAGTTAAAATTTCATTCTATAGTTATAAGTATTACCACTTTGAGTATATTTACTATTTGGACTCAATTAACTGGTATAATATCTAAGCATCCTTTTTTGTCAGTAATTGCATCAGCATTTATTTCATTAGGAATGTATAGAATTATTACAGTGATTTTTTTGGGTTTTTTTAGAAACATTTCATGTGTGAAAAAGTGGATATTAGGACCTTACTTCATGGAAGGAACATGGATTGGGTTTTTTGTTGGCCATCAAAACAATGTTAGACTTTATTGTGAAACTTTTGAACAAGGATTAAGCGATCTTGTAATAAGAGGCAAGGCTTTTAAGGATGATGGTACTTACCATGGTTCCTGGGTATCCGATACTACCAATATAAATGTAAAACTTGGAAAGCTTTCATATACATATGACGCTGATGTTATTGGCAATACTGCGATAAATCCAGGACTAGCTCGATTTGATCTTGAAAGACCTTCCAGAGAAAAACCTCCTTTTCGGATGATCGGTTATTCATCTGATTTATTTAATCCAGCAAAGCTTAAATCTTTTGAAGAAAAGGTCTCGGATGATACCGTTTTTGAAAGTATTGAAGCTTTTAGAAAAGCGAAAGATGTCTATGGAAAATACAAAGATTTGATTTAAACTCAATCTATAACCATTTAATTTAGGTGACGCCAAAAACGGCAACTGATTAATACGTTAAATTATTTATTTATTTTTTTGGAGTAATTTTAATGAACCCGTCACAGGTACCAAATTCTAGGCTAGATATTAAGTATCAGATATTTGTGAGCTCCCCTTTTGTTGAAGAAGAAGCTCGAAATGCGGTCTTTAATGCAATTCATATTACAGGGCATTTACCTATGTTACTTGAAAAACAAACTTCTAGTAGCAATTCATCTATGTCTCTCATTAAAACACAGATAAACTCTTCGCAAATATATATATTAATCCTTGGCGCATATTATGGCTCTATTCATGGCAATTTTGATGATCCAGATGCTATAAGTTATACTGAAATAGAATATGATATCGCATTCAAATCCGATGCTAAAGTTTTAGTATTTATGCAAAATGAGAAAGAAATAAAAGAAAAGAGACAGCAATTTGACATAAATAATATTCTCGAAAAGCAAGAAAAGTTAAATGAACAAAAGCTTGAAAACTTTCATAAAAAAGTTGCCGATCACGGAACATTGATTTCTCAATGGTCAAAAGATGACTTAGTTGATTTTAGTGCAAAAGTAACAAGTGCTATTAAGGATGAAGTAACCATTCTGTCACAAGCTGCGGTTCCAAAAGGCTGGATAAAAGCATCAATGATAAAACAGCAGGAAATAATAACACAATCTATTGAAAATCAAATTCTTGTTGAAATTGTGCAAAGAATTAATGAATTTAACAAATTAGATTTACGATGCTCGGAAGAAAAAGATTCAAAAATTGCTATAGCTAAAACATTTAAAAATGTTTTTGGAAAAAGAATAGTAGATGATGAAATAGATCTTTATTTAGATTCAGGTTCTACTGTAGCATACGTTGCAAGAGAATTAGGCAAAGGCATTAAAAATGAAATGAAAATAGATGGTGATGGAGTTCCTGCTATTAATATATCCACTAACAATTCTTTAGCATACTTGCATCTTTGGTTGAAAAACCAGATTCCTTGTTCAATGTTTCCTACTGATTCTCCTGTAGAGCCATATGGAGCGTCATACGGCCCAATTAGTAAATATGGAAGAGATGAACTTGGAAAAGAAATGGTACCTGATTATGGTAGAGTTGGACTCTCGGAAGACGAAGAAATAAGGATACAACAATTAGTAGAAACATTTTCCAGACCAGCAACCCATGAGTCAAAAAAAATGTTAATAGTAGGGGCTATTTCTGGTATACAAATAAATGATGAACCTAATTTGATACTACCCTCCACTCTAGATAAAACTAATTCAGATGAATTCACAAAAGATGTAAGTAAATGTAGAGGTTTCCACGTTGGTGATTACTTTAATATGTTATTTAAAAGATATCTCTATAAGACAAACAATCCAATAATTATTTGTCTTAACATTGAAAAAGTCAATTCACCCATAAAAGTTGGTGTTTGCCATTTTATATTTGACAAGTCATATTCATGGGACAATTTTACGAAAGAACATCCTTTGGCATTCTGTATAGGCTATCCATTCTCAAGAGAGAATGATGTTATAAAAAACTTTAAAGAAACGTTAGGCTTTAAATTGTTACGAAGCAAAAAACAGCATAGCCAGCATCAAGCAATAATTGCATTTAATGATAAATTTATTTCTTCTTTAGGGCTCAATAAATTTGATGAATTTAATCAAATAATGTAACTCCAATTGAAGACTTCTCCAGTACAGATTAGAAAAACAAAATACATGAAGATTAGTGCCAAACCTTGATTAGTGATTAAGAAGACAAAATATTATTCAAGACTGCAATTGTTATTTCATTATGTATATTTCCTTAAATCTTACTGTCAAGTAATTGTCAGTCAAATAAGCAAAACAAAACAGGGAGTAAATCAAATTCCCCATTCTGGCCTTAAACCTAAACAAATTAAAACAGTTAATACTAAACCAAAAAACTCATTAACTATTTTCCTTGCTCGACAAGCAAAGAGTCACTGATTCGAATTCTTCTAACAATCTTCTAACAAGACAACAGAAAACACCAGAAAACAGCAAGTAAGACCTTACTACCGAACAGCCATAAAGCCATTGACAATAAGGCCTTACTTATTTCTGTTTATTTCAGGTTATGCCTCTGATCTGGCTCATAACCCGGAGGTCGCTAGTTCTAATCTCGTCCAATAAACGACTCTATTTTACTGTAGTCATAAATGGACTTGAACCCTTTCCTCTGTCGCCAACCAATGTATTATCGACTTGCAAAATTACTACAATTAGTTAGAATTGCGTGCAAATAGAGTAAAGTTTATAAAACAAATGAAAACCACTAAATACTTCAAATATACAAGGCAAAGATCTGATCGAGCCTGTATTAAGGACGAGTGGATAGAATTTGTAATAAACAGTCCAATTAAAGAGGTAGTACAATCAGATGGTAGAATTAAGAAATGGGCAAAAATTAACGACGTTAACAAATATCTGAGAGTTATAGTATTGGAAGACAGTGAAACTGTCCATAATGCCTTTTTTGATAGAACATTTCAGGAGGAGAACAGTGAGAGTTAAATATTTTTCAGATACAGATACTGCCCTTGTTGAATTTGCCAATAATGAAGTTGTTGAAACTAAAGAAATAAGTGAAAATGTTTATGTTGATCTTGATAGTGAAGGGAACTTAATAAACATGACCATAGAACATGCAAAAAAGAATGCGGCATTAACGGAATTTTCTTATCAAGAAGTTGTCGGCACAACAAGCTGATAATGAGTAATGATTAACTCTCGTTTTGCAAGAAATCTATAGACTCTCTAAAAAAACTGTACCTTTCCATTGTAGTAAAAACGTAGTCAACTCCACAGGAATCAACAGGAAAATAATTGTCGTTAGAAAGGAAAAATAGTTGACGTCAGTCAGCCATTGCCAGTTAATGTGATAGCGACATAACAGACACTAAATCAGGCAGTTATGAAATTGTAAAAAATACCCTTTTTATAATTCTGTAATACCCTTTCCACTCTCCAAGCATCGGTTTTACATCTTCACGCTGAATAGGATTATTGATAAGTTCAGTCAATATCTTTTTGATTTTGGTTTTTTTAAATGGAGTGAGTTTGTTCAGGTACTTAAGAGGGTAGTTCATCCTAGATTCCCGCTAAAAGAATGCGGGAATGACAGCTTTGGAGCAATAATTTTAAACATTTAAATTGACTCTAGATCAATATAAGCATCTTTATTAGATTCATCTCTGTCAATTTTTGCCTGCTTCAGATCTCCAATAGCTTCTTGAGAAATATCAAGCCCCAATGATTCCTCAATCTTTTTATATTCCTCCCTCGGGATAATTACTTCCTTAGGATTTCCATTAACATCTTTTACAACCTTTTTATGTATCGTAAGCATTATATGCCTCCCTATTGTATGTATTGTATTACAATTTATTTATAATAATACTCAGGTAATCATTGAACTCAATGGAAAAGAGGCTGGAGTTCTTAAATCTGCCTGAACTGACAGGGTACCAAACATGAAAGAAATCTCTGGTTCGATTTCTTCTAACAAAACAGCAGATAACACCAGAAAACAGCAAGTAAGACGTTACTACAGAATAGCCGTAAAGCCAACAATAACAACGCCTTACTTATTTTTGCCTAGACAATGGGGAGGGGTTCAATCTATCCCCTTATTCATTCTTCGTGCCGTACAAACGTTCATAAATATGTGCCTTTAGGTTTTTGATAGTCTTTACGGGTAAAACACGTGCAATCAAATCCTAAACTTTGTTTTACAAGAACAGAGGGAATCATCTTGGTCTTAAAATTGTATGCTTTACAACCTTTTGGGTGAAGCGGATCCCAAGTCACAAAATAATGTTTACATTTACTGCACACAATTTCTTTCATAGTTATATTATATCTTCAAGAAATGTAGTTTATTAGAGAAGATGATAGAAAATCACTTATTTGCCAGAGCAACTTTAAAGCAAGAATACATAATTAAGTACAAAAGCAAACCTACCCGTCCGAACGGCTTGGCCGGGCGGGAAGGATTGCCCTACGAATAAAGCCTATAAATATTTATTTTAACGCGCCTAAAACCATTTTGATATGGGTATATTATATCCTTTCTGGATAACACCACTATCGTAATAATATTCGGAAAACGAGATACTACGTTATAGTTTGGAAGCTGAAAGGTTTATACTCTTACTTTCTTATAAGCATAAACTTAATTTATGAAAAGCATACCCATCATCTGATAGTTTTATGTTTGACTGAAATGATAATTCGGTAGCTCCTGTATTTATAGCGGTATGATAAGTTGATAATTAACTAAAAGCAATAGAAAAAATGAGCTTAAACAGCAGGATACACAGGGATATTACCGGTGAAACGAGGTTTGGAGTGTGGCAATATAGACACCCGCATCTCTCAGTATATGAAGAATGCAGGTGTCTATATAATGAATCAATGTTGGTAAATAATTACCTGGCTTTTATCAACTGCTCTCTTTTCCCGTCTGCGCCTAACTTCTGCTCCTGCAAATCCTGCCAGGCCTATTCCAAGCAAGGCAACGGTTGTTGGTTCAGGGACAGTGTTTATGCCTGCCGCAAATGCACCTGTATAACCACGTCCACCAACGAAACTGAGAGTCGTGAAGACACCTGATGAGCTTATACTGCCGTAATCAAAATATGCAGTTACTTCTTTTGTAAGAGCCGTTATCTCAAGCTTCAGCCCTATTTCTGTACCAACCACTAGACCGAGATCAACAGTGCCCAGTGGATCTTCCGAACTTTGATCACCCCATGCTCCATATAGATGCATTCCACCTGCACCCGCGTCTTGCGTTACCCCCATCCATGCTTCAGTACCATCTTCATTTGGGTCACCGGTTATTACACCGCCCCCATCTAAGTCAAAGTTAAGGATTTCAATGCCAAGGAAAGAACCAGACGGAAGTGCACTCGTAAAATCAAAAGTTCCGATTACGTGACCTCCAACGCTGGTACCAGAACTAAAATAATGCGTTTTGTCCTTCAAAGTGGCAGCTTTAAATATCTCACCCGGCTCTACTAAACCACCTTCACTTCTTAACTCTAACTCCCCTCCAAATTCATCTCCTGAAGAAAACGCACCTTCTACATTATAGGTGTCAGAACCCGACGGCCCATCCGAAGGCTCAGTCCCGGGTCCTCCATCAAATGAGTCAGTAAATGCAGCGACAATTCCGTTATCTTGTTCAAAATCCATTATGTGACCAATGGTAACTGCGTAAACCTGTGAACTGAATGGAGCCGTAATCATCAACGCAAGAAATATACTAATTGTAATTTTTTTCATCTGTTTATCCTCCCTACATCACACGTTTTTATTATTGTTTTGCCTTCTTTAGTCTTCGCCTCACTGCTCCACCTGCAAGCCCTGCTAAGCCGATCCCAAGTAGTGCAATAGTTGTCGGTTCCGGTACAGGATTGGAGGAAGAAAATTGATCTCCAATTTTCGGATATACCTTGTTCTTCGCTATCTTATTCGGCGAATCATGCACGACCACGAGTTCCACTTCTCCGAAGCCGTTCTCATCGAACACGCTGCCATCTACCCGAAGTTCATAGACAGATGCAAATACCCAGTCTGCCAGCAACGCATCTTCCACCTCATAGTCCTCATTTGCTTCCGGAGAGGATGAATCATTTCCAAAAAGTTCAGGGTTTGATAATCCGTAAATATTATAGTTGTACACTAGTGATGTTGCCGCCTCTTTAACATCTGATGCATTTCCCGTATTTACTTCACCATCACCTTCGGTAACAGATGCAACGATACTACCACTAGACGCATGTGCGTAATCTAAGACGATATCAAGGACAGTATTATCAAGCCCGTCAGTAAATACAAACTGTGCTTTGTCGCTACCTGTCAGATCTTTATAATTGTGATTTTTTCCACTCGGTGCAATGTTCTTCCCCCATCCGATAGAGTTGTCACCATAACTGTTATCAACCAGAGACAATGGTTGGATGAAAGCGAGAAACAGATCGCCGGATCCTGAATCCTGGGTTATCCACAATTCTCCCTCTCCTCCGTTCACAGTAGTTTTATTTTTTCCTTTTCCGCTTTCGACATTTAAATCAACGTTATAACCTGTAGTGTATCCTTCAGATGCTTCAAACTTACCGTCTATCAAAGGAGTAGCGAACAATGATGGAACATCAAAGAAATTAAGCATAGTAAGCGTCATTATACACAAAACAATCCGTATCTTCATAATTGTATCCTCCGCAGATAAACTCTTTTTAAATTCTTTAGGTTGCAAAAGTTAAAAGATATATTATACCCTAGCATCTGCACTCCCCCACTGTTTTTCTTTTATTCAATGTTATTAAAATCCACCGATCTCACTGTTTCTAATTATAAACGATTTTTATGGTTTGTCAATGTTGTTTTTGGGTAATTCTAAGCAGCCAGTAATACTTAACTCTAACTCCTAAAATTATTGGATGTTATGATGTCTCATCTCTTCTGTCTCATTACGTTTGATATCTAAAATATTTCTATAAAAAACTCATTAGGAAATAATATTCTTAAATTCTACCCACCTTACCACTTCTTTTTCTCTATTTTCAGATAGTTCAAGTTTTGCTTGCTTTTTGCATAATACAGAATAAAATGAAATCAATACAAATTGGTTTATATATATCCTAAGCGTTGGTCGTTTCAGCAGTTTGTCTGTTAATACCATATTTCCAGGGAGGACAACCTCCTGCCTGAAAATGGCATCCTGATTGGGCAGTAGCAATATGACTTACCATAGAACTGAAAAAATATTATGAAAGGGGAATTGTAAATAATGTCAAGCTTGCAGGCAGTAACTAACGAAGATTTTGAGCAATCTGTTATTCAGGCGGATACGCCTGTGCTGGTAGATTTTTACGCGGATTGGTGTGGGCCATGTAAGACAATGGCACCGATTCTTGGCCAGTTAGCGGAGGAATTTGATGGGAAAGCTAAATTAGTAAAAGTAGATATAGATGTAGATGGTAACAAGGACCTGGCGGTAAAGTATGGTGTCTTGTCCGTACCTACCCTTATACTCTTCAGTAATGGCGAGGTGAAGGAGACAATGGTGGGAGTCACAAGCAAGAGTAAACTTAAGCAAAAACTTGAAGAGGCTTAATAAAGAGAGACCAGAATGGAAAGTTTTCTACAAGGACTGGAAGGGTACCTTGGCTCGTCACCGCTTCTTGCTTTCATAGCGGTTTTCCTGGGTGGTGTGCTTACCAGTTTCACTCCGTGCATATACCCGATGATACCGATAACGGTAGCTTATATTGGGGGACGTAGCGGTGATTCCAAACTGAAGGGGCTTTCTCTCTCGCTGTTTTATGTGCTAGGAATGGCAGTAACCTATGCCGCACTGGGAGCTTTTGCGGCTTTGACAGGCAAATTCTTTGGGTCTGCCACCACAAACCCCATTCTTTACATTGTTATCGCCAACGTCTTTATCTTTTTAGGTTTGTCAATGTTAGATGTTGTCACAATACCCGTACCATCTTTTTTAGCTGGCAGACAAACGGGTAATAAGGGCGGTGGACGTATCGGCGCTTTCCTGGTTGGCCTTCTCGCAGGTACCGTTGCCGCACCGTGTACCGCACCTGTGCTGGGAGTTGTCTTAACATTTGTTGCTGCAAAACAGCAAGTTGCCTACGGTGTCAGCCTACTCTTTGTATTCTCTATAGGATTAGGCACTCTCTTAATAATCGCGGGTACTTTTGCCGGATTTATGTCGAGCCTGCCAAAAAGTGGAAACTGGAGTGTGCTTATCAAGAAATTTTTTGGCTGGCTAATGATTGCAGCAGGTGAATATTTCCTGATAGAAGCAGGGAAATTATTAATATAAAAATAGTAATATAATGACCAGCCCTCCACGTCACAAGTTTACGAGAGAATGAAAAGAGGATTTTAAATATTAACCATTAATGAAAGGAGGAACACCCATGCCAACAGAAACCAGTGAAGTATATGAATGTGAAATATGTGGCGCAATAGTCGAAGTAAAGGAGGGCGGCGCCGGTACATTAGAGTGTTGCGGACAACCAATGACCTTACAGGAATAGTATAGTGCGGCGTAGCCGCATCAAAGTTTGAAGTGTCTTAAGTGAACTAAAGTGCCTAAATTTAAGAAATGTCGTGTAACCTACCCGACTTCGCTATTCAGGCGGGGAAACACGCCGACAATTTTAGGTAACCTTGAAATTCCTAAACATTTACTTAATTAAAAAAGTACAATACTTATGAGAATCATGAAGGTCGGGATTTGACAGTACTGGAAATTACAGAAGGGAACGTACAATGAGAAAAGTTTATATGGATCACATGTCCACGACACCTACTGATCCAAGAGTTGTAGAAGAGATGTTACCTTTTTTTACTGAAAATTTTGGTAACCCATCTTCACATCTACATTCATATGGACTCAGGGCGAAAAAAGCCGTCGACGAATCAAGGGCAAAGGTGGCGGACCTGATTAATGCTAAACCGGAAGAGATAATCTTTACCTTTACGGGAAGTGAATCAAATAATCTTGCCTTAAGAGGCCTGGCTCTCGCAAACAGAGACAGAGGAAAACACATAATTATTTCAGAAGTTGAGCATTACTCAATCTTATACACTGCACGAGAACTGGAGAAAGAGGGTTTCAGGGTTTCATACATAAAGGTAGACAAAGATGGCATAATAGACCCTGAAGATGTTGCCAAAGCCATAAATAAAGATACGTTCCTTGTTTCAATTATGCACGCGAACAATGAGATAGGCGTAATCCAGCCGATAGAGGAAATAGGAAAAATAACAAAAGAAAAGGGTATCATATTCCATACCGATGCGATTGCAACGGCAGGAGTTATCCCGGTAGACGTTACAGAACTGGGCGTCGATTCATTAAGCCTGACATCTCACACATTTTACGGCCCAAAAGGCATCGCAGCTTTGTATGTGAAAGAAGGGACTGAAATTGTTTCCATAATTAAAGGCGGAGCTCAGGAAGGCGGCCTTAGACCGGGCACAGATAACATACCGGCAATTGTTGGAATGGGCAAGGCAGCTGAGCTTGCCAAAACAGAAATGAAATCACGAATAGAGCATCTTACCCCGCTTCGTGACAAGATTATAAAAGCGCTTCCGGATAAGATAAAGTATCTCCATTTTACCGGACACTTGACACAGAGGCTTCCCGGACATGTGAGTTTCTGGATATCTTTCGCGGAAGGCGAATCACTTGTCCTGTTTTTAAATTATAATGGCATCGCAATCGCCAGTGGTTCAGCTTGCAGTTCGCCGGACCTCCAGGCATCTCACGTTCTTACCGCGATAGGTGTACCGCCGGATGTATGCCACGGCTCAATCACCGTAAGTCTTGGAAAGGATAATTCGGAAGAAGACGTTGATTATTTCCTGGAGACGCTTCCCAAGGTAATAGACAAATGCTGGCAGATGTCACCTCTCTATGAGGACGAAATGAATAAAGAACAGGCTTAGTCACAAAGACACCAAGACACGAAAAAAGCAAAATATTTCTATGCTGGTTCAGTCAAATGATTGAACCAGCATTTTTTTTGAACTATTTCATTTGAATTAACAATTAACGGACTAATTAACATCAAATTCTTAACCCTTCTTACTCTTCTCCCAAAGGCGATTGAATTGTATATTTTCATCAAAAGAACACGATCTCTTGACAGTCCATTTCAGAGACAGGGGTGCTATCAAGGTAGTGATGAAGGCCATACAGATCAGGGCTGCAAATTGATCTTGAGTAAGCAGGGGTTCTCTAATTGTGTGACTCGCAATTAATTTGTCGCTTAACTCAATGACCACAGCCGCAATAACCATCTCAACTGCACCACGACCGTTCATTCCTGAACCTATTATGGTTGACTCCCAGAAGTTTTTTCTAAATAGATATGCACCAAACCCACAACCAAGAACCTTTCCAATAATTGCAATTAGAGTGATGGTAATGGTAAAGAAAATAAATGACCATTGCCACTGAATATGAAGATGAAAAGATAAGGATACAAAGAAGATGGGTGCCATAAAACCATAGCTAATACCATAAAAACGATCACTGATCTTCTGATAAATATCAATATCCATGATCTCTTTACGTACAAACTGGCCCGCCAGGAAAGCACCGATTATCAGGTGAAGACCGGCGAGTTCGGCAAAATAAGCCATTGCTAAAGCACATACAAGCGCAAAGGTAAACGCCTTCCCCTCGCGATCGTCCAGTTTCCTGATAAACCTTGGAATAACAAACTGGCCTATAAGTATGGTAAAGCCAAAGAAAACCGCAACTTTAAAGACAATGAACGCAACTTGTAAAACCTGGACAGTGCCGCTCTCTGCCAACTCCAACAGTATTGACAGCGATATTAACGCAAGAATATCATTCACAATAGCAGCGCCGATTATGATGTGCCCTAAACTGGTGTTATGAATATGCATATCATGCAGTATCCTGGACTGGACCGCTATGGCAGTTACGGATATTCCCATACCCACAAATAGTGATTGAAAAGAAGTGCCCCCAAACATCATACAGACAAGGTACCCAAATACAAACGGAAGAACAAACCCTCCTATTGCAACCGCAGTAGAGGGCCAGAGATGCTCCACTGCCTCTTTCGGATCCATCTCAAGTCCCGCATAAAACATGAGGAAGAAGATTCCGAACTCGGCCAGCAGTTCAATTGGTTCGGATGTACTGATTATACCCAGTAATGGAGGCCCGAGGATAATACCTGCCAGCAATTCACCTAAAACAACCGGTAAGCCAAATCTGGCAAAAACTCTCCCCAGAAACCAGGCAACGGTTAAAATTAAGATTAGATTTACAATAAGATGCTGAGTGATCATAACATTCTCAAACGCCACTGTGTTTTAAAAATTACTACTTCCATTTGTGCATTATACTACTTTAACCTGAATTGAGCGTTTTTTTTCGCATGTAATAGTTGCCTGCGTTCCTCTTCATCTTATGGGTATGAAAACCTCACATAACGCAAGATATACTACATAAAGCTGTGGTAAACGCATGTATTTACTGCTCGTTACCGATGGGTATAAATTGACAATTCAGATTTCCCTTTTTATCTCTTTTTGATGTAAATTTCTGTGGAGGAACAACCGGTAACCAAAGACATTAGCAGGTCTTTAATCCTTTCTACTCTTCTCCCAGAGACTGCAGAATTGCGCATTTTCGTCGTAAGTACAATATTTTTTTACCGTCCACTTCAATGACAAAGGCGCTATTATGGTGGTGATAAAGGCCATGCATATCAGGGCTGAAAACTGGTCCTGAGTGAGAAGGGGTTCGGTAATCGTGTTACTGGAAATTAATTTATCACTCAACTTAATAACCACGGCAGCCACTACCATTTCAACTGCCCCACGCCCGTTCATACCGCACCCAATGATAGCAGAACCCCAGAATTTATGTCCATAGATATATGCCCCTGCCCCACAACCTATTAACTTTCCTATAATTGCGATAAATGTAATAGCCAGTGTAAATAGAATTAAATGCCATTTCCATTGAAAATGCAGATGAAAAGAGAGGGATACAAAGAATATGGGCGCCATAAAACCGTAACTCAAACTGTAAAAACGATCATTGATCTTTTCATAAAATCCCTTGTCTATAATCTCCTTCCGTACGAATTGCCCGGCCAGGAAAGCACCAATGATCATGTGAAGACCGGCCTTTTCAGCTAAATAACCTATAACCAGGGCAGATATAAGGGCAAACGTAAACGTCTTTGCCTCACGATCATTCAGTTTCCTTATAATTTTTGGTATTATAAATTGACCAATAAAAATAGTAACAGCAAAAAAGGCGACAACCTTTAATACCACAAGCAATATATGTATTGCTTGAAACTCACCACTTTCAGCCAAACTTAACAATATTGACAAAGCGACTAATGCAAGAATATCATCAACTATGGCAGCACCTATAATGATATGCCCTATTGTTGTATTCTGAATCTGCATGTCGTGTAATATCCGGGCCTGGACAGCTATAGCCGTAATAGAAAGACCCATTCCCACAAACAGGGATTGATAAACTGATCCTCCAAAAAACCAACAGGTAAAGAACCCGAGAATAAATGGAAGGACAAATCCACCTAAAGCGACTGCAACAGATGGCCACATATGTTCTACCGCCTCTTTCGGGTCCATCTCCAATCCGGAATGAAACATGAGGAAAAAAATACCAAACTCTGCTATGAGTTCAATAGGCTCAGAGGAAGTAACAATACCTAATAAAGGAGGACCAAGGATCAGACCTGCCAACAATTCCCCCATGACAGCAGGTAAACCAAAACGGGCAAAAACCCTTCCCAGAAACCATGCAAGGGTTAAAATTATAATAATATTTATAACAAGATGTTCGGTAATCATTTAATCAACCAATCTTTTTAATTCTTAATGTGGTAGCAATTATTATATATGGCGAATAATATAATACTATATTTATAATTAATGGAAATTTAAATATCGAGATACTCAGGGATATTACTGGTGAATTATTCGATTCAACATATTATGATAAAGGAAATAACATGGAGATTGCAATGAAGAAAATCATCATATTTTTGGCTATACCGTTACTTGCCAGTTGTGCCACATTAAAACCGGCCGCACCAGAAGCACCGGTAACTCAAATTGAACAAATGTCTACTTATCAATTGCAGAATGAATATATTGAGATAGAGCACAAGATTAACGAGCTGGAAAGAAAACTCAACGAACGCAAATCCTCACGCGGTAGTGGTGTGAACATTGATTTTTCAGGTAATCCAGCAATTTTACTGGTTTTCGCACTGAATGCGTATAACGTAAATTATATGGTGACAAGAATAGAACAATACAGGTTAAGGCTTTCTGATATTACAAAGGAATTGTCAAAGAGGGGAATGTACTGACCCTTTGATTACGATTGGTATGTGAAACTTAAATACCGGCGTTCATAGGAATATTAATGGTTAATTGTGTTTGGATAGAGAAAACATGAATCCTAGTAATTGCCGATTCTTCTATCTTTTCCGCTTCTCCTGTCCTGCCTACTCCTGCGATTTGACTTAGAGTAGCCTAGCGAGTCGTCGCCAAGGCTAGATTTTCTACGAACCGCACATTTTCTGCGAGCATCTTTGGATCGTTGTTGTTTTTCTTCCATAGAACAACCCTTTCTTAAAAAATATTTTAATAGAGGTCGAATACTTCGTGTTAGTTGTGGAATGATAAAGTAAGACAATAGTAGAGTCAAGAAAAAAGAGAGATTATGTCAACTGCTGATATTACTGGTGAGATGTGGCTTGGGCTTAAAAAAAACTAAGCACTCCCTCTCGTAATTTACCTGAGACCATGTTCCTTGAAACAGTTGATATACTTTCTATCTGTACCTTGAATGTGGTTAACTAGCCAATTCTTTAAATGTTCCAGTAATTCACATGCAAGTCGACAATCACCTTTAGTAACACTATCAAGAAAAGCCATTATTTTAATGGAAAAATCTTGGTGTTTCTTTCTGTGATCGTCATACTCCGGATAATTGCACTTTATCATGTACGTCTCTTCATTTGCGAAATGGGTAAGAACGTATTTATTCATTTCATTTAATATTTCAGTTATCTCTATTGAATTGTCGGTGTGCTGCTTTGCATCAATAACTTTATTAATAATATCAATGAATTTTTTGTGTTCTTCATCAATACTTGATATACCCACACTATATTTGTCATCCCATGTAATCATTTAGCAAGTTATAGAGATTTAGTGCCATCCCAATCAAGATGGAAAAGAGACCAACCAGCGACTATCCCTACCCGGAAGGACACGATCTGGCATGGATAAGATATTCAAGAATCTATCCTCATTTGTTTGAACGAACATGACGAATGAAGTTGGCCCTCAGGTTTCTGTTGAATCCATAAAGATATTTGCTACTCCAGGTAACATTGCCCTGATTGAGGTCAACAAACCACCTATCCTCTTTTTTATAAATATCACCTGTCCAGAGATATTTCTGTGTACTGGCAAAGATTTTGTCAATGTACAATCCGCCACTGTCCTTACTTGGTCTCAACAGAGAAGCGGCATCCTCCAGTGTCGGTAACCGCCAGTTACGAAACCAGGCATACCCTTTGTCATTTAATTTCCCGACCCACTCTTCCGCCTTCTGCCAGGAAACCCCAAAACCTCCGGAACCTGATTGGTGCCACATCAGGCCCGTAACACTGTCTATCACTACTTTGTCACCACCTACTGTTTCCAATTTATAATTGTGCTCTACTATCCTGTCGTCTTCCTGGTTACCACCTAGTCTTCCAATCATTAAATTCTGAAAACCGTCATGATCTGACTTGGATAGACTTTTGTATGTAGAACGTAGTTTTACGCGTTACTGATATTCCCCATTTGCTGACTGAAAAACGGCAGTAGAAAGAAGCACAAATGATGTGATTAAGATATTTAACAGTAAGAATTTCTCATATTTATAACCTCAATTCTAAATATTCAGGATACTATATTAAAAATTACAAAGATAGTGATTATAAACTTATGAGAAAATTAGGCAAGTATTTTTTAACCCAGACATACCTTCTGATTACGCTTGATAGGTAACAATTCTATATCACGTTACACAAGAGATATGAAAGATTTACCCGACAGATAGTTTGGTGAGTAAGGGTAATTTGAGATGGTATAAAGAATACGCTTCTAATTATTTGAAGGTACCCAGAAACTAAGTTTTTCCTTAAATTGAACAGCTATGTCTAATTTTGTACCACAACCGGTAGTTTCCTCTATTACATCTCTACAAATAATTAATCCTTTTCCGCGAAGGCAGTGTTTCTTCACATTAGAATCATGTGTTATATTGACGGTAGTGATTTCGAGAGGAATTATCGTTCCCGGAGAGAATGCATCGATATTATCCGTTATTACTTCAAAGGAAGCACCATTCGCACTAATGTTTTTTGTCCTGCCTTTAACTTGATGTGGTAAAGATATTTTGAACTCTCCATTGAGTCTCTGTCTGCGCCTCCTGTTAGGGTATATTACTTTAGCCAGCATATCATATCTCTCCTCTATTTAATTATTTTCAAGATCCAGCTGAATTTGGCAATCAATGTAAGCCTATGTAGCCCAATCCTTTATTACTTAAAAACGGCCTAAATTCTTTCAACAATTTTTATACCAACTTTACTTGTTTGTCAATCCAAACGCTAGTCATCTTAAATTTTCTTTGTAATTTGCCAAGTGCTATTACTTCTTATCTTGCTTGACTTTTTTTTTATTTTCTTCTTTTACTACCTTAAGTTTGTCTAAAATCATTTTATTAATCGCATCCCAATTATCGTAGTAAATACAATATCGACATTGCTCCGCCTCTTTTTGTGTCTTTTTCTCTATTTCGTCATATTTCCCACCAGATACATTAGTAGTTTTTTTATCGATATAATAATCAATCTCTTTATATAAATCTTCGAAATCAATACCAGACTTAATTTTTTCTACAAAATCATAACACTCCCTCTTTGATTTAAAGAGCCAGAAATCTGCAATCTTGTCAGCCGCGCCAGTATCAAGTGAACGAAGTTCCATTAACTCTTTCACACACCCCTGACCACTCATCAATGAATGGTCGACTTCTGTATATTCCCGGTAAAAGCGCGCAAGGTCAGTTTCATTTGCAAATAAACAGACAGGAACAAGGAATAGAATTATAAAGACGATAGCTACCTTTCTCATATTAATATCTCCTTAATTTTCTTATATTACAAAAATAAATACCTAGCTCTTCATTCTTTTCAATCGTAATCACTAAATCGTTCCTTCAAAGATAATGTCATCACCCTTTTTCATTGTCTTAAACGATGAAAATCTAACGGCATTGTTTATCTTATTTATATTGAGATCTCCTATTGCGTCAAGCCCCTTTCCTATAATCTTTGGGGCTATTGGTATTATCATCTTATCTACAAGGTTTGCTTTCAGCAGAGAGGTAATTATTTCCGAACCGCCCTCTACCAGTACCGAAATAATCTCCCTTTTCCCAAGTTTTATTAAGAGATCTTTAAGGTTGACCCTGTCGTTTCGTATTTTTTTTACTACCAAGACTTCCGCTCCCCGCTTTTTTACTGATGATATTTTCACGTCAGAAGCACCGGATGTTACCGCAATAAGTGTCAAATGTGTATTGGCGTCTGTCAGGACCGATGACTTGATGGATATACGAAGTTTACTGTCAACTATTATACGAATAGGATTCTTCCCCTTTACATGCCTTACCGTTAACTGCGGATTGTCGGCAGCAACAGTCCCCGCTCCAACCATAATGCCATCATTAACACTGCGGAGGCGATGTACATATTTGCGTGATGCTTCAGAACTTATCCATTGTGAATCTCCGCTCTTAGTAGCAATCCTTCCGTCCAGCGTCTGAGCATATTTAACGGTAATGTAAGGCATACCCGTCTTAATAAATTTAAAATAACTCTCATTTAACTGCCTGCATTCAGATTCGAGTACCCCGACGTCAACCTTAATGTCTTTTGATCTAAGAATTCTAACACCCTTGCCATTGACTTCAGGATTAGGGTCAAGAGAACCAACAACTACTCTTTCAGGATTCGCTTGTATCAACGCGTCTACACAGGGTGGTGTTCTCCCATAATGGCTGCACGGCTCTAAAGTAATGTAGAAAGTTGAACCTTTGATATTTTTCTTTACATTGTTTATGGCATTTATTTCGGCATGGTGATCACCACACCTTTTATGATAGCCCCGCCCAATGATCTTTCCATTCGCAACAATTACAGCACCAACCATGGGATTTGGGCTGGTCTTACCAATACCCTTCCTGGCAAGGCGGATTGCAATTCCCATATAATACTTATCGTCGAAAGTATCCTTCTTCATAGAAAACCGGCACCTGTAAAAATATTTTTTATATCATCGATTTCTGCTTCAGTAATTGACAGAAGCGGTAGTCTTGAACGTCCACCGTAATACCCGAATAAATCCATGGCAGCCTTTAATCCAGGAACTCCATACCTTGAGGTTACGGCTACAGTTGGCCCAATCAATCGCATCTGTAATTCCTTTATGTCTGCATGATTATCATTCTTATATAACCTGATAATGTCAGAACATTTTTCCGGTAATACACAGGCAATTGCCATAATACCACCCGTCGCTCCAACACACAAGGAAGGGTAAAGAACGATACTGCTTCCTGTCAGGACACTGAACTCTCTCTCTCCGGTCAAACTGATAATCTCAGAAAGCTGCTCAACATTTCCGGAACTATCCTTAATCCCGATTATATTCTCATGTGATGAAAGCGCAGATGCAGTTTCGGCTGCCATATTAAGACCGGTGAATGGCGGAACATTATAGAGTAATACGGGAATAGGAGAACTATCGGCAATCATCTGGTAATGTTTCATGAATGCTTTATGGGACATGTTACCCTTAAAAAAGTGTGGCGTCATGACAACAGCAACATCAGCCCCATGATCGGCAGCTTTTCTTGTGAATTCTAATGTACCATTCGTAGATTCTAAACCGGTCCCAACCAGCATTTTCTTTGACGTTGGAATTGATTTCCTCGCTGTTTTGACCACCTCAAGCTTTTCTTCTTCATTTAAGAAAACAGATTCGCTGTTAGAACCCAATATCAGATAGCCCGAAATACCCGTGTCATTCCATCTTTTAATATTTTCTGCAAGATGGTCATGCACTATGCAGCCATTATCATCAAACGGTGTCGTAACAGGCGGGAAAGCCCCTTCAATCTTCATCTTGTTCTCCCGTATATCTAAACTGACTCTGGCATCTGTTAAATCTGCTTTTGTAAATCATCTCGAAAAAATCCATGCTATCTACGTTTCTCAATCGTAATCGTTTAACCCGAGTTACTTGCCCGGAGGCACATTAAGCAGTTTCAGCATCTCCTCCGTATTTGTCACAGGCATCTTACACGCAAAGTCAAGACAGACGTATGCGGTAGCCTTGCCATCGAAACTTGAGTGATACTCTGTGTATTCAGCAATACGGGTAATATCCGGTGTTTCCTGGCCAGCAGGTTTCAAGAGTACCACCTTGTAGGGTATAAAGTGTTTCCCAAGGGAATTCAGCATATCTTTTGTGTCCTCTGCCTCAGGGTCACCAACGATAACGATTTCATAAGAAGGGCCTATTCCAAAACCGAGAGCGACCATCATTTGTGTATAACCGGAAGGAGAACTTCCCACATCTTTGGAAAAAGCGAGCATTATCTTATTTGCCTTATCTTCAAAATCAGTATTAGCAGTGATTCGCGCCAATCTGAACAGGTTTAAGACGGCCACTGAATTCCCTGATGGTATGGCGCCGTCATAAATCTCTTTCTGCCGGACTATAAGTTCTTCCGCGTCATCAGCAGTAAAATAGAAACCGCCATCCTGTTCATCCCAGAAATACTTTATCAATTCACTGTTCAGGTCAAGCGCTGTCCGGAGATAATTTACATCAAAAACGGTTTCATAGAGTTCCAACAACCCCCAGATCAGGAAGGCATAATCATCAGCATTGGCCAGTATAGCAGCATGCCCTTCACGGTAACGGTGCAGAATCCGTCCGTCCTCCCTGCGCATGTCGGTAAGGATAAAATCCGCCGCACGCTTTGCAGCAACCGCATACTTCGGCTCATCAAAAACCTGTGCACCTTTTGCCAGTGCGGCTATCATCAATCCGTTCCAATCCGTCAATATTTTGTCATCTTTGTGTGGATGGACTCTTTTGTCACGGACAGCAAATAATTTCTGTCTGGCAGTTTCCACTCGCTCCTTAAGTCCGTCTACCGATTCCTTATTCCTGAATGCGACCTCTGTAAGGGTCTTTTCCAGATTCAGGATATTACTACCGGTATTCTCTCCGGATGCCTCATCTCTGAAATTACCGGTCTTGTCGATATTATAGACATCTATAATTAAGCCTGCCTCTTCCCCTTTCAGAACCTGACGAACCTCTTCCTCTGTCCAGACATAGAATTTCCCTTCCACACCCTCACTGTCAGCATCCTCCGCAGAATAGAAACCACCTTTCGGATCTGTCATATCACGCAGAACGTAAGTAAAAATCTCCTTAGCGGTCTCTTTAAATTCTACATTCCCCGTAGCTTGATACGCCTCTGTATATGCCATTGCAAGCATAGCCTGATCGTAAAGCATCTTTTCAAAATGCGGCACTAG
>JABHIW010000081.1 GCA_018670825.1 Candidatus Scalindua sp.
ACAGAGGTGGTATGTCTCGGTTCAGACAGAAAACCAGATTTTGAAGTTTTTTCAAATTGTTGCTAATTGGAAAGGTAAAAAGACTGATAATCGGATTAGGAGGAGTCTTTAAAGCTTCATTTCCGTACAGAAACTAATTAACTGCTGCTCAAAACTACAGCCTTTCTATTACTGCATATGGCATCCTTGCCATGAAATTGTCAGAAATCTGGTATCGTTTGTAAAATGAAACTATTATATATACATTACCATGTCAGGTTAGTCAATCAGGAAAAACCTGAATATGTGCTTCGAAATACCTTAAAAGATAATTATGAAGAAAATACAATATGAAACGAAAATAACTATAAACACAGAAGTTACGGTATCTTTCATTCACCACATGATTACGATTGATATATGAATGTGTTTAAGAGGAATAAAAACAAACTGGACTTTTATTGATAGTGTTGTTGGTTTTAATGTTAATAATTGTTGTCTCAGGTTTCAGTCTTTCATCCTGCAAGTTTCTGAACAACTATCATAAACGATATAATAAAGATGAAGTAAATACCCAGTAATACATAAGATTTTATCCAGCGACGATCTTGTTTTAACATTCCACTGCCTTTAAGTGTATACTTTCTTATCTGCTCCTCTTTTGGAGGTGCTGTCAGCCAGCTTATGATGACAGTCGTCACTACGGATATCAGCAAACCGAGCAGATTCCACCACATCCAGAATAACTCTTTTATGTTCAACCAGAGAAACAGGTTGAACGCTACTCCCGTTATTACGCCAACAAAGATGCCGGTCGCATTTGCCCGTTTTGATAAAACACCTATCAGGAATGATGCCAGAATAGGGCCATAAAAAGCCGACCCGATTTTATTGATACTTTCTAGTACCGTGCTCGAAATATTACCAACCAGAAACGCAAATCCCGTAATAGCAAGTCCCCAAAGTACAGTAGTAAGTTTGCTGAAAAACAGAATACGTCGTTCGGAAAGGTTCCGATCACGTTCAACAAAATCGCGCATAGTCGAAGCCGAGAGCGAATTGATGGCAGAATCCAGGCTGGACATAGCTGCTGCCAGGATTGCCGCAAAGAGAAGGGCCCGCACTCCTGTTGGAATATGCAGAAGAATAAACTGAGGGACCAGGTAGTCAAGATGGTCGGCAGGTACCGCCTCCCTCAGGTCAGGAAAGTGTACGAAAACGGCACTTACTGCTACTCCCATAATGATGTAACAAATTGTTAAAGGGAATCTGGCAAAGCCATTGAACAGAAGAGATCTCCTTGTGTCATCAGCAGATGGTGCTGATAGCTCTCGTTGTACCTGACTTTGGTCCGTACCATAATATGAAATGTAGAGGAAAAAGCCACCTACCAGGAACCCCCAGAACGTGGATAAATCTATAGCCTTGCAACGCTCAGCAGGAAAAGAGGTAAATATTACCTCAAAACCGCCCACACTATTTGCCGCATAAATGATGCAAAGCACAACACCAGTCAGAAGAATAACCATCTGAATGACATCTGAATATACTACCGCAGCCATGCCGCCAATGGTGTCGTAAATAATAGTAACGATACCGATAATGAGGATATTCAACCAGAGCGGTGTACTCAGGCAGACTGAAAGTACAATTGCAATGGCGTAAACTCCTACTCCTGTGGCAAGCGCCCGGCTGATTAAAAATACGGTACTCACCAGGTAGCGTACTGAAGGCCCATACCTCATCTCCAGATACTCATATACACTTACCAGTTCCAGCTTTCTAAAAAAAGGAAGAAGAAGAGCCATAACCACAATCATAGCCAGAGGCACTGACATTTCGTATTGTAGCAGGGAGAGACCACCCAGAGGTGCAAGGGCGACAAACGCGGGAACTGAAATAAAACTTATGGCGGACGTCTGAGTAGCCATAGTTGATATGCCTACCGCCCACCAGGGAAGTTTACGCCCTCCGACGTAATAATCCTCCTGGCTTGATTGTTTCCTTCCCAGAAAAACACTCAAACCAATCATCCCCATCAAATAAACAGTGATAATACTCCAATCAAGGATGTTCATGTTTCTTGTTTAATTTAACTATATAGGGATTCCCATTTCAACTATTTGTCACATAACAATAAACACACTTGTCATTCCGAGTGAAGTCAGCCGAAGATGCTAATTTAGTCGTTATTTCAGCTAAAACGCCACATATCCCTTTTCTTCAAGATAGTTTAATATTACTCTGGTTGATTCTTCCACTGATAACTTTGATGAATCAACTGTTAACTCAGGATTTAGTGGTTCTTCATAAGGCGCTGAAATACCGGTAAAATCCTTAACCTCACCCGCACGTGCCTTTTTATACAAGCCCTTTGTGTCACGTTCTTCACAAACTTCAAGGGAGCACTTAACATAAATCTCTATAAATCCACCATGACCCAGGAGTTTCCTGACATTCCCCCTGTCTTCTCTGTATGGAGATACAAATGCAGCAATTGTTATTATATTTGCCTCCGTAAACAATTTTGCAACTTCACCAATCCGACGAATGTTCTCAGTGCGGTCTTCGGGTGAAAAGCCAAGATTTTTGTTCAGACCATGACGTATATTATCACCATCAAGTATGTACGCCTGATGTTTGTTCTCAATAAGGGCATGTTCGAGTTCAACCGCAATTGTTGACTTCCCCGACCCTGACAGGCCCGTGAGCCATATGGTTAAGCCTTTCTGATTCAGCATTTTTTTCCTGTCCTCTTTTGTAATCTTGCCATGATGCCATTTGATATTAGTTGCTTTTTGTTCTGCCATTCCAGCTCCTCTCTAAATCCAGAGAATTAATTTTCTATTTCTTTAAACAAAAAAAGACATTTAAATTTACCTTAACGCAGAGGCGCAGAGGTCGCAAAGTTTATTATGAAACTTACTGTAATTTATTGACTACACGGAAAAGGCCATCCCGTAACACTTCAACATGAAAATTGATTATTAAACCCGAGCGCATATCACTAAGCCTTAAATATGTCAGCAGTTTTGGCTTATCTATCGTAAATAATTCTTCTTTCGCTTTCAAATCGACAATTACCTTACCTTCTATTAATAAGTCTAAGCAAAGAGCTGTACCAATTTCTTTATAAGGAATTGGTACACTCCGTTGCCTTTGAAATTGCAATCCTCTAAGATGTAACTCATGGCAAAGCGTGTCTTCACAAACTGATCCCAAAAGTCATGGCCCTAAAATACGATGTACTTCTATTGAAGCACCGATTATCTTCTCTAATATCCCATTTTCATGCATAATGAATAACGCAATTCTGATTTTACATCAGTCTTTATAACTCTCTGTGTTCTCTGCACCTCTGCGTTAAGGTAAAAGACTAAAAATTTAAAATGAAAGTTTCTATATAATAAATCAATTATTTCCTGCTAATGAATTTATACTTTCACAACAGAAATATTTGAGATATTCATGGTTCCTTCAACTCCACATCTCCCAATGCCTTTGCCTCTTCCAGAATGTCTTCCACCTTGCTTACGAGAGTAATTACTACATTCCCGGGATCAAGCACTCTTTTTATTGCATCAGCAACATTTTCTACGGAAACAGATCTTATATTATCCAGGTATTTATCTATATAATCCTCAGGTAGACCATAAAATTCCTGAACTATAATTTTTGAAGCAATCTGAGAAGGTGTCTCCATACTCAAGGGGTAATGACCAATGTAAAATGATTTGGCGCTGTCCAGTTCTTCCTTTGTAACACCGCTTGACTTTAGCTTCTTCAACTCGTCAAGAACCAACCGAAGAGTCTCAATTGCCGTTTCGTTTTTACTATACGTCCTTATGTAAAATGGCCCCCGTAATTTCCTTGCCGCAAAACCACTGTTAGCACCGTAGGTAAGACCTTTCTCCACCCTTACCTTGGTATAGAGCCTCGAAGTAGGCCCTCTGCCAAAAATATAGTTCATTAGCATAAGCGTAAAATAATCAGGATCGTTTCGCGTGATGCCAATATGACCCAGGCGTATTTCTGTCTGTGTCAGGTCCGGCTTATTCACAATCCTTATCTTATAACCATCAATTATTGGTACAGGAGGTAATGTCGGTTTTGAAACATCTCCTCTCTTCCAGTCTCCAAAGGCCTCTTTTATACCTGCAAGTGTATTCTCATAATCTATGTCTCCGACTACTGTCAGGATAGAATTATTGGGGAGGTAATGTGTTTTGTGAAACGGTATGATCTCATCTCTTGATATAGCCTTAAGACCTTCTATCGTCCCAATAGGAGGATTGGCGTAGGGATGTTCTCCGTATAGCATCTCACTGAAATGTCTTCCTGCAAGGAGCGCCTTATTATCCTTTTCCCTTCGTATGGCCGTTATAGCCTTATCTCGGTGAAGCTCTATCTCTTTCGTTTTAAATGTAGGGAACCTTACAACTTCAGAAAGCAAGTCAAGTATAGTCTTAAAATGTTTTACCAGTGCAGTAGTAGTAACTGATGACGAATCGTATTCACAATCAACACTCAACGTTCCACCTATAAAGTCTATCTCCTCAGATATTCCCAACGACCCCTTAGCAAGTGTACCTTCACGGAGTAGCTGGGTAACGAGATGTGCAAGTCCTGGCTTCTCCATTGGTTCGTGTGCAGAGCCGGCCTTCACCAGCAACTCTATAGCTACCACCGGTAATTCATGGTGTTCGACCATGATTACTCTCAATCCGTTATCGAGTGTTGCCTTCCGGTATTTCATGGATACTATATTCCCTTCGCCACTCAGGTGTTTATCATTAACAAGGATGGTAAATAAAATTAAAGCAATTACAAAAGCATAGCGGTAGAAACATGATTTTGTGATTTTTAACATATGCAATTTTATACGGACAAAGAGATCCTGAATCGAGTTCAGGACAGGGCTTGTCCATGCCATTCACACCTACTGTTTAGCACGAAAGACGGTTCATCTTCTTCACTTTCACGGTAGCCGACTGTCAACCGATTTCTCCCCTTTCGGTAATAACCTTATTGTGGTCCGATTCTCAGGAGTAAAATATTTCCTTGCAACCTTTTGTATATCTTTCGCAGTTGCCTGCCGATAACTTTCCAGTTTTTTTATAAACCCCAACGGGTCTCCAGTTCTTGCCAGACTAAATCCTATTCGCATACCTCTGACAAAATTGGTCTGAAGACCAAATATTAGATTAGTTTCCATTTTATTTATTGCCTTTTCAAGTTCACGCTCAGTGACCATATCAGTCTTGAACCGTTCCAATATTTCATTGACTACAGTTTCGACTTCTTCCGGAGTATGCCTCTGTTTTATACTATTTACCATAACGGTAAATAGTCCCGGATCTTTGTAGTTGTCAACCGATGTGAAAACGGACAGTGCTGATTGGTCTTCATATATAACCTTCCGGTAGAGCCTGGAACTACGACCGCCTGTAAGAATATTCCCTATCAACCCCAGTATTGGTATATCTTCATGGGCTGCCTCCGGTATGTGATAGGCAACGGCAAGCCAGGGAAACTGAGTATCAACAAAAAGGTCTTTCCTCCTTGCCTGTTTTTGAGCATCTTCCTTAGGCCTCATATCTTCCGTAAGTTTGGCAGGTGGTATATGTCCAAAATACTTCTCCACAATGGATATGGCTTCCTGGGGATCTATATCTCCAAGTAGTATAATAGTAGCATTATTTGGTGCGTAGTGTGAGCGGTAAAAGGATTTACAGTCGTCCAGGCTTATCGCATCGATATCAGACATCCATCCTATTACAGGCCATTGATATGGGTGCCTGGTAAATGCAGTAGAGTAAAGCCTTTCGCTCAATTTACCTGAAAGCGAATTATCATATCGTAGACGCCTCTCTTCCTTTACCACCTCTCTTTCAGACAACAAGGTATCGGCCGTAAGCCTAAGGTGGGCCATTCTGTCTGCCTCCAGTTTCACGGCCAATTCAAGCTGTGAGCTGGGAAGGTTTTCAAAGTAAGCGGTCATATCTTTAGAGGTAAATGCGTTATCCGTACCACCATTTTGTTGGATGATACGACTGTGTTCTTCCGGTTCAACATTTTTTGAGCCCTTGAACATCATGTGTTCAAAGAGATGTGAAATGCCCGTTATACCCGGTCTTTCGTTTATAGAACCCACGTTATACCATACCTGGAAGCTAATTATGGGGGAAGAATGGTCCTCGTTCATTATCAGCCTTAGGCCATTCTTTAAGCGATGTTCCTTCAGATCCAGTTTAATCTGTTCAGCAGTGGATGTAGGCATAGACATTAACAAATACAAATTAATGAGAAAACAGGCTATGAATAATCGAAACATTATACCGCTATCTATTATTTTGTTAGAAAGAAATACCTGTAATATTACTCACTTTTATAGGGATTATCTCCGGCAGTCAATGCAATTGTATTCCCAATCCAGAATCAAGGCAAGTGGATTTTAAGAAAGCACAACAGTCAAAACTGTTTTCTATTGATATTTGTTTCATGCTGTCGTAATTTCGAACAATAAATTATTGAACGGGGTGCGGAAAGAGTACGGCCACAAGAAAGGCATACCGGATATTAAAAGATGATGGAGTATGAACCTCATATTGAACAGAGAGCTATCGTCTGCACCTGTGTTAATTACGTTTCAATATTATTGAAAGGCAGAAGAGGACGCCAGCATAATAGTACGGGATAGAGGTAACAATGATTTGCCTTTTTTCAAACCGGACCTTCACATAAACCCTGTAGACACCCATAGGCCAAGACATGAAGTAACATTTTCCCATAAAAGAACTTGATGCGGCAAATATAATCAAGACAAGAAAGAAATATAAACCGTATATGTTATGATTTTCGGAAGAATGAGAAGGATGCTGTTATTTAAAAAACGGTCACAACGGTTGCCAACGCCCTGGCCCTCCTATTGCAGGAGTTGAGGTAATCGATTTTCCTATGTAAACGCCCTATCTGCACGAAAGGGAGTTAAAGGAATTTTGTTACCAGATAAACGACGGTACCGACCACCCCATAACCTAATCTGACAAGCACGGGTATTTTAAAGATCTTAAATCCGAATTTATTCAACCAGTGTTCATCATTGTATGCCCATAGCTTTAATCCTAAAAATATCTGTTCAAGAATATTTCCAACTAAAAGGCCCCCCACAACTGCGGCAAAAAATAAATTCCAACCAAAACTATTATGAAAAAAGCCGGACACAGTCATCGTAAGATAAGCAACACTTAACCAACCTAACGCGAATGTCAGATTAACATTTAGTTTATAGAGAGTAAGTGGTGACTGTTCTAATTCTTTATTGTAAATAAAAGCTTTATGCAGGAGCAATTCGAAGGCAAGCCCAATACTGTAGAAGAGGAAGCTTTGAGTCAGGCTTATTTTTCCGAAATGAAGGTTAAAAGACAACGCGACAAGGAATAAAATAAATATATAAGCATCATATCTGGTAAGTTTCATTTAAAAATCCCGACAAGAAAATCTCTCAGAAAAGTCTCTAACCTGTTCAAGCCGAATTTTGGCTATTAAGGAATCCGGATACTAATGTACTAACCCAAGGTTGTCAAGCCACAAAATTTGAAATGCAAATCGGGAAAACGCTTGAAATTCTCTCGGTATTTTGTTTCTATTTCCCTATCGCATCTGTTCAATTAGCAATCCCTTACTTTTCCTGATTAATTATGTGGGATGCTGGACACAAAACTAATCTGACAGCAGGGCATTAAAACAGAATCTTTTCAGCTGGTGCTGGAGGCACTATAAGTGAAACACAGATAGCAGATAGTAAGAGCGTTTCATATCAGATCTGCTTACGTTTATGGTGTTAAATAAGTCGTAGTAATTAAGGTATAAAAAAATGTTAAAATCCTAACATACAGAATACTATGTATCTACTCGACTCATAACCTGTAGTAAACAATAGGAGTGAAAGAAATGCAAGATGAAGACAAATATGAAGAGGGGCCAGGAAAATTAGAGTTATGCAAGTTTGATGATGATTTACCACATTTAACAGAAGCAGAGATTCGAGAGAAGAAGCATTCTTTTGAGTGGTACTATTTTGATGTGGACACCGGTAATAAAAAAGAAGAATTAACGGTCAGGTATATTATCAAAGACACATCTATCCACAATAGGAACCCTGGCATAGAATTTATATTAAAAAAGAATAATAAAGAGATAGTCACAAGAATTAAGAATTATTCCCGGGGTGAGTACAAGGAGCCTGTGGAGATGGATAATAAGGAAGGGGTGATAATTGAAATAGGCCCAAATCTATTAAAAATTTATAGAGACCAGGATGACAATATAAAGAAATATACACTAATTCTTAAATTTGATGAAATTGAGATGAATCTTGATTGTACCCCCATGCATCAGGGATTCAAGCTATCTGAAAATCGTAGTTATATTAATAAGGAATCTGATGATATATATTCCAGCGCAGTTTTTCCGGCACCCAGAATGACAGGAAGCGGCGAAATAATATTAGATAAAGACAATCAAATAAAAATTGAAGGTGAAGGATATCATGATCATCCCTGGGGAACTACTTGCCTGATGTACTCTCATAAAGAGTGGCATTGGGGAAGAATCTATACTGATGAGTTTACCGTTTTCTTTACTAATGTTATTCCGTCATACGGTTTTTCCGGCAGGTTGAAGTTTTTATATTTTGCTAAAGTCGGTTCAACGATCCCAAAATTGACAAATGATCTTTCAATAACAACAAGTAATTGGAAACGAGAGAAAAACATTATATTTAAATTTCCCCGGGATCTTTTAGTTACCTGTTTATTACATGGTGAATCGGGTCTAAAAAGAAAGCTTTCTCTGAAAACAAGCTTTATGAATACTATAATGTTTTTACAAATCTATATAAGATATAAAGTATTTGCCGAGTTAAAAGAGGAGAATAATGATAAATTAACTGGATATGGCTGGGTAGAATATTTCAAAGTCCCGTATTTATTGAGAGACATATTAATGTTTTTAATGAAATTAAAATATAATTCAAAAACGTGGAGAAAAATGAAGGGATAATATATACCCTAGACGTAATTTTCAATTGATTCAGGTATATCGAAGCACATATTCAGGTATTCCCTGATTGCGCATTGTAAGTAAATTGGTTATTATCAACTTTTTGGATCTTCACCGTTAGCTAATGATTAAACCGAATATGCTACAAGTTGGAGCAACTTGAATCAAGAATGTACCCATGTACGTTAATCATTCGATAGTATCTGTTAAATAATTATAACATTTATAGAAAAGCTTATGAAAAAGAGATCTCTCTTCTTCCTAGTATTCTTTTTGCTGCTTAGTACCTCCCATGCATTTCCCAAAGAGCCTCCTGAAGAGGTATCATTAAAATCAGAATTTGAAGAGGAGCTTTCCTGGATACAGGAAGAAGCGATTGTCTTTACCGCTACACGACATGAACAGCGAGTTTCTGAGACTGCGGCGGCTGTATACGTTGTTTCGCATGAAGATATCAGGCGTTCGGGTGCAAACAACATCCCTGATATTCTTCGGACAGTGCCCGGATTACAGGTAGCTCAGATCAACTCAAATATTTGGGCAGTCACATCAAGGGGATTCAACAAACGTTTCTCTGATAAACTACTGGTACTCATTGACGGCAGGTCTATTTACAACTCTACATTTACCGGGGTACTCTGGGACACAAAGGACACATTGATTGAAGATATTGAAAGGATAGAGGTAATAAGGGGACCCGGTGCTGCCCTATGGGGGGCCAATGCCGTAAATGGAGTAATTAATGTCATTACTAAAAAGGCCGAAGACACTCAGGGTGTGTTACTTACTTTTGGAAGTGGTAATATAGAAAAGGGGTTCGCGGGAGTCCGATATGGTGGCAAGTTGGGTAGTGGTCTTTTTTACAGAGGATATGCTAAATATTTTGACAGAGACGGTTTTAACGTAAGCAGCACAAGCGCCAATGCGAACGATCATTGGGATGCCATTCGTGGAGGTTTCAAGATTGACTGGGAAACAACCGACAAAGATTCCCTTACATTACAAGGAGACATATATGACGGTGATGCAGGCAATTTAGTAGATTTTGTTGCCCCTCCCCCCTCTACGGTTGTGGGGGAGACTAAAAATGAGAGAGAATTTTTCGGTGGAAATATACTTGCACGTTTAAGTCATACATTTTCGGATACATCAGACATGGCCCTTCAACTTTATATCGATCGTTCAGTAGATCGATATAAATATGTCGAAGTGGGCTCCGGCAACCTTGAAACCGGGGCCGAAATAAATACTTACGATCTGGACTTTCAGCACCGCTTTAGCCTTGGTAACCGGAACAAGATTACCTGGGGGCTTGGCACCAGGCATACATATGACAAAATAAGAAATTCAGAAAATATCACTTACTCGAGAAGATACCGTCACGCTCCAGTGTACAGCACCTTTTTTCAGGACGAAGTAACACTCGTCGAAGACAAGCTCAAGTTAATAGTAGGTTCGAAATTTACCAATAACGATTATAATGGATCTGAGGTACTGCCGAACGCACGTCTTCTGTGGAATTTAAATGACCATAATACCGCATGGGCATCTGTGTCACGCGCTGTCAAGACACCAACTCGAGTCCAACATGACTTGAATGAACTCTTTCTCAGCAGCGGGACATTAGGCGGCTTTCCAGCTTTTTCTGTAGGAAAAGGGAATAGTGAGGTCAGGCCGGAAGATCTCATTGCATACGAAATCGGCTATCGTTTTAAGCCGATAGAAAAGGTTTCTATTGATGTTGCTGCCTTTTACAATAACTACAAAGATCTCGGTACAGGCGAAAGTGGCCCTATGGATCTATCAAATTTTCCTTCGTATATTACTTTCCCGATTAATCTTGACAATAAAATGAAGGGAGATACCTATGGGGTTGAAGTATATGTCCAATGGCAAGCGCTAAATTGGTGGCAACTACAGGGAACCTATTCGTACCTGGATATGCAGCTACACCCCACAGGGGAGGATAGTTTATTTCCTGAGGTTGAAGAAAAACAATCACCTGAAAACCAGGCATCTCTGAGGTCTTCAATGGACCTGCCAAAGGACCTGGAATTAGACACTACTGTACGCTACATGGATAATCTTTCGACATTTGACATAAACAGCTATCATGAGATGGACCTTCGGTTAGGATGGAAGCCGAAAGAAGACCTTGAATTGTCTATTTCAGGAAGAAACCTTCTAGACAGCGGACATGAAGAATTTAAAGGTACCGGCGGGTTTACTATTCCAAGTTCAGATATAGAGCGTAGTGTATTCTTTAAGGTAACATGGTCTTTTTGAAACCTGCACCTTAAGAATTTAAGAGCGATTACTAGATATGGCATATACCTGAAGCACAGGAGCCTAGGTTTACAATTTGAGCCTTATTATATAAACCTTCTGAATAAATTATAACACCTAACTAACATGGCATATAACCGTAGCAGGCTTCTATTAGGAAGACCACTAATAAGAGAGGAGTTAAACGTAATATGGCTAAAATGGAAGAATTAGGGATAGAGATAGAAAAGGTCAAAGAGTATGATAAGTTCTGGCAGGAGTTGAGTTATCTGAGATATCCGCTTGAGCGAGTCCGTGTCGGGTTATTAAGAAAAGCTAATGTTATTAAGAAGAAACATATCAAAATACCTGAAGCAGAAGAGAAAGTATATGATGTAATTGTTGGCGGGGGAGGGCCTTCCGGTATACTTTATGCCAGTCTGCTGGCACAAAAAGGATACTCCGTCCTTCTGGCAGAAAAAAATGAAGATCTCAAGTGTGGTTCTACCTGGAATCTGAGCAGGCATGAGTTTGATGCCTTGAAATCTACTGAAGCCCTTACTGAAAGTCAGTTTGATGGGTTAATAGGGGGAAATTTCGAACGGGGTGAATTTCGCATATGGAATGAGGAAGAGAAAAAACAGACACCAAAGCGGTTTACTACCGTTTTAAACGTTTCCCTAAACGAAACAAAATACTTTGATTTGTTATCGAATGCACCAAAGGCAGCTCAAAACTTAACGGTAGAAAATGGCACTCTTGCCGTGCTTAAGTGCATTACCGATGAATTTGCGTTTGTTGAACTTACCAAAGAAAACAACTCCAGTATCTTCAAGACCAGACTTTTTATAGACGCGACAGGCTGGACTTCCCTTCTTGCCAGGACCGTTAATTACGGACGAACAACGGAATCCTGGTACAACATGATAGGAATCCACTCTACACAAGCATTAGATTTTGAACCGGATGAATCCGGAAACCCTATAGGGCTTATCTGTATCACTTACGAAAATGAAACGAAAACCCGGGCCGGTATGGTACAGCCAATACTTGAGCGATTTACTGATTTCGTTCCCGGGAAAGAATCTGAAGGAAAAAAATCTGATGGCGACGTTATATACTATTTCACACGAACCGAAAAACCGGTTCCGCTTACGCCTATGTTTGATGAGCTGCTTAAGAAGGTACATATGATATTACCCGGATTTATAGAAGAATCAGGAGAAAGTATAAAAAAAGTTGATAAAACCTATTATGGCCATGCCGCCGGATATTACCCGCAAGGACTTTTTTCTCCTGAGTTTCACCAGCTCAGCGCTGGAGACAGGACCCTGATGGTCGGAGTAGCCGCACAGCAATACAGCGGGTTAACGGGTTGTGCTTTTGGCTGTCTGGCAAGGAATGCCAAGAACATCTGTGAATCTATCGACAATGCGCTCAAAAAGGATGACTTGACATTTAAAACACTACAGACAATTGATATTGATCCCAGAGAAAGGGCCTCACAATCTATAACTGATCTGTACGCAGGGTCTATGGTTCTGGATCCTTATGAAGAAGTCGGTTCTGTGAACAGGGACTGGCTCTCCTTCCTTAGTATTGGTAACAAGCTGGATGATGACGAAACAAATGCAGAAGTCTTGCGAGATAAAATCCGCATTAATACACTTACAAAGATGATTATCATTAGCGCAGGTGATCCTTCTGTTATAGATACACTTTTCAGAAATAATCGCGGCTATACTTCCTTCGTAATTGTTACATTCGTTAAGAGTTATATTAAACTTTTAATCCTCGAAGTACAGTATGCGTTAAAGAAAAGACAACTTAAATATTTTAAAGCGGGATTCTTTGGGGTTTGTAAAATCCCTTTTCATCTATTCCATGTAAGCCGGTTTTATATAAAAAGCAAAAAAGTGAGCAAATAAGAAAATCTGTGAGAAACGAAAACAGAGAAAGTAACCTTTATTAATATTTTTCTAAAAATCTGTATTCCGATGCTAACGATAAAACCAACATACCCCTTTTCTTCAAGATGATTTATTATGGGCCTTGTTGACTCTTCGGCCGAAAAGGTTGATCTTTATATTGAAACTGAAATGAATATGAAAAAAAAGAGCGTTATAATAATGGGTGCCGCAGGGAGAGACTTCCACAATTTCAACGTCTGCTTTAAAGACAAGGAAAACTATGAAGTTGTTGCATTCACAGCAACTCAAATCCCAAACATTGCTGATCGAAAATATCCATCTGAACTTGCCGGTAAGTTATACCCAGAAGGCATTGCTATCTACGACGAAAGAGAATTGATCGGACTTATCAAGGAATACAAGGTTGATGATGTAGTCTTTTCATACAGTGACGTGCCATACGAATACGTGATGCACAAGGCAAGCGAGGTCCAAGCTGCTGGTGCCAGTTTCGTTATTATGGGGGCTGAACAAACTATGATCAAGAGCAAGGTCCCCATTATTGCCGTCTGTGCTGTCAGAACGGGATGCGGAAAAAGTGCGGTTACAAGAAGAGTCTGCCAGATACTAAAAGATGCGGGGGAAAAAGTTGTGGCTATTCGCCACCCTATGCCTTACGGAGATCTGGCAAGGCAGAAAGTACAACGTTTTGAAACATATGATGACCTTGCCCTGCATGACTGCACAATAGAAGAGATGGAAGAGTATGAACCTCATATTGAACAGGGAACTATTGTCTATGCGGGTGTTGATTATGAGGCAATATTAAGAAAGGCAGAAGAAGAAGCTGACATAATAGTATGGGATGGAGGTAATAATGATTTACCATTTTATAAACCTGACATTCACATTACCCTTGTAGACCCGCACAGACCGGGGCACGAGCTAACGTTTTATCCCAGTGAAACCAACCTGATTCTTGCACACATCATAATCATAAGCAAAGAAGAATATGCTGATGCGGAAAACATAATCAAGGTTAAAGAAAATATAAAAAAAACAAACCCAAATGCTTCCATTATTGATGCGACATTAAATATTTCGGTTGAAAATCCGGAAGAAATTAAAGGAAAGAAGGTACTTGCCGTGGAAGATGGACCTACAGTAACTCACGGTGGCATGGCTTATGGCGCTGCAGTCCTGGCAGCCCGAAAATATGGCCCATCCAGACTTGTTGATCCAAAACCATTTGCAATCGGTAGTATAAAAGAGACATTCAATAAATATCCCGATATTGATAAGCTTCTCCCTGCCATGGGTTATAGCCGGAAACAAACCCTCGAACTCGAAGAAACTATTAATCAAACAGAGTGTGATATCGTCATCACGGGTACACCAATCGATTTAGGCAAAATGATCAAGATCGATAAACCAATTGTAAGAGCAAAGTACGAGTTTCAGGAGATAAGCGAACCGGGTTTACGTGACTTAATAACGGGACTTATCACACCATATTGATATGTTTCCACCTTCCTGTTTATTTGCCCTAACGAAGGGAGGTTAATGACTTTACTTTTATAGCATATTGAATATTATTACCCACAGTTAAGAGGAAAAAGTATATCTATTGAGCAAAGAAATCTAACGTGAATATCACAAAAAAGGCAACTCGCAAACCGTTTAGTTCAAAAGCTGAAAATTTCTATTTATGAATAATTTTAAATCAACTTCACAACTCAAATATTCATATTCTTTCAAGATACCAAAAACTTAAGAAGTATTACAAACAGAGGATCTATCTCCATGAACACTAGTAAATTTTGCCGTGACTGGAAGAAGCTTCATGAACAGTCTTAAAATCAAAGAATCAATCTTTATTAAAAACTTTTATGACCCCACCCAGGTAGATACTATTTCAAACGGCTTTCCTTAATTGGGAAGGTCGTATAGCTGAATTCCAATATCAATTTTGAATAATTACTTTACCTTACAAAGTGAGACATGGCACAAAGGTGTGTCATCATAAAAGTGTGACATGGCACACATCTATGTAGCCACCCAAAATAACAAATAATAAGAAACTAGATTAGAATTATGCAAGCTTTGTTATATTAACTACTTAATGGACTATGGGTTTTGCAAAAAACAGCCAGATCCCCACTAACTTTGGCGCATTTTTTGCGTAATAGCTAATGTTTTGATTAAAGCGAATTGTGATTATTAAGTAATAATGCACATTTATAGAGAAAAAAAGTGTTAAAATTTATCCTTATAGCGTTCTCCTTGTTATGCCTTTTGCTTTCAAATTTAACGTATTCATTTGCTCAGGACGAAAAAACAGGGTTTGACGAGATGTTCGCAATTTTTACGGAGGAAGAGATCGTTATCAGTGCTTTGAAGAAACCTCAAACTGTTTTAAAATCACCGGCCATAATGAGTGTAGTTACCGCCAGGCAAATAAAACAAATGGGATTCAGAACGTTAGTGGATGTTTTAAAAATAGTACCCGGGTTCTATGTCTCTATGGACGAAACAGGTGAAAGAGAGATTGCCGTAAGAGGCGTGCTGGATGATGCTTCACAAAAGGTAAAGGTCTTGATAGACGGACATTCTATCAATGATGTCTGGAGAGGCGGAGCTATGTGGAATTTCAACGACCTACCGGTTGAAAACATAAAAAAGATTGAGGTCATTAGGGGGCCTGGCTCTGCACTATATGGCCAAAACGCCTTCCTCGCCGTCATCAATATTATTACGAAAGATACAGAGGATATAGACGGCTTTCAAGTTACTACAAGTGGCGGATCCTTTGATACGCAAAATTATAATCTGTTATTCGGAAAGGAGTATGGAGACCTGAAAATTTCCGGATTCCTTGATTATTTCGATACGCAAGGTTTCAGCAAAAAAATAGAACAGGATACTCTCTTCCCGGCTTCATTCTCCAAAAGTTCCGGACGATCTCAAAACAGAAAGGAAAAGACAGACCTGAACCTGAAATTGTCATACAAAAACCTGGAAGTCAAGTCCAAATATATGAAGAAAAGGAGAGAGGACTATATTGGCGTCAATGATGCCCTTAATGATGAATCGATCCTGAAGGACACCTACATATTCTCTGAACTTACCTATAAATTATCACTCGGGGACAGGTTGAACATAACGCCAAAAGTGTATTACGACCAGTACAATTACGATCCATTCTTTGAACAGAGGCCTGACGGCTTTGTAGATCCGTTCGGTCGTCTCCATCCTGACGGCCTGAAAGGAAGACTACGACTCAAACAGAGGACTATCGGTTTTGATAATCAGATTAACTATAAAGTTTTTGAAGGAAATGAACTGACATTTGGCTTTCAGTACGAATGGATCCACCAGGGCGACATACATTATGGAACAAATTTCCACCCTGTGACCTTCGCCCCTCTTCCATTTGTTACAGATTTCAGTAATGACCTCCCTTTTACCAGAAGAGCAACGAGGCAGATTTGGGCACTCTATCTGCAAGATGAATGGAATATCACAAAAGATATTGACATAACAGTTGGTGTGAGACATGATCACTTTACGAGATTTGAAGGCACAACAAATCCAAGGGTCGGGGTTATATGGAGATTCTTAGAGAATGCGCACCTGAAGCTTCTATTTGCAACCGCCTTCAAGGCCCCCAGTTTCCAAGAGTTGTTCCTTACAAATAATTCTGTCAAAGTCGGCAACCCCAACCTCGATCCTGAGAAAATTAATACATTTGAGGCTGGCCTTGGTTATAACTTTACCAGTCATATAAGGGGCAACATCAATTACTTTTTTAACCGAATAAGAGACAGGATTATAGTGGACACAGGAAACCCTAAGCAGTTTCAAAACGGTGCGGGTGCCAGGATACAAGGGGTTGAGGCAGAGTTGAAGGCTGATTTAGGGAACGACAATTATGTTTTTACCAATTATACCTTTCAAGATGCTGAAGAAACAAGGAATAGGAACCGTTTACCTGATGTCCCCGTACATAGTGGAAACATCGGTATAAATGCTGGATTCTGGAAATATGCCAACGCCAATCTTACTACTCTTCTCAGCGGCCCCAGGCCGAGAGAAGATGGTGATACCAGACGGGATATACCAGCACAAGCACTGGTAAATCTAACACTTATTGGGAAGAATTTTGTAGATAATTTTGAAATCAAAGGATCAATTTTTAATCTATTTGATAAAAGTTATGACGATCCCGCTCCAAAAAATACGGTCCCTACCGATTATCCTCAACCGGGTAGGTCATTTATAATTGAATTGCGTTACCAGTTTTGAATAATGATTAATAAAACCCGAATATATTTGCTACTCATTATCACTCTCGGTTTGCTCCTTCACGGCACTTACTGTGCTTATGCCGGGAGAACAGCAGTTGTGATTAAAAGCCAAAACCTCTCCGCATACAACGAAGTTGTAAAGGGATTCCAGAAAGAATGCATTCAAAACAATATCTCCATAACGTCTATTTATGATCTGAATGGAAAGATGAAGATGGGACAGAAGGTAGCACGTAAGATCAGGAAGAAAAAACCGGATATTGTTTTGTCAATAGGAGTTTTGGCCACAACAGTAGTAAAGGAAAAAATCAAAGATATCCCCATAGTTTTTTGTATGGTAATTAACCATGAACGATTTAAACTTTCCGGACCAAACATAACCGGAATTTCCACAGAAATTGCTATAGAAGATCAATTCAACGGATATCAATCCATTTTAGGTCAACTTAAAAATATAGGCGTAATTTACGACCCTTCTAAGACAGGAATTATAATTAAAAACGCTGAAATAAAGATGAAACATCTCGGTATAAGTTTAGCTAAGTATGAAGTTACATCTTCAAGAAAGATATCTGAAGCTTTGGAAAACCTGATTGGCAAAATCGATGCCCTGTGGTTACTACCTGACAGTACAGTAGTAACCAGGAAATCATTTGATTTGATTAAATCTTCAACCATCGAAAACAAGGTCCCTTTGCTATGCACATCAGACGTTTTCGTAAAGGCAGGCGCTCTGGCAGCCGTGTCTTCAGATTATAATTACGTCGGAAGTCAAGCAGCAGGATTGGCCGCAAAAATATTAGAACTACCAGCCTTAAGCTCGCTTGGCATAGTAAATCCGGACTACTTTAAATTATCGATAAATACCGACACGGCAGAAGAACTTGGTTTAGAAGTAAAATTAGTCCTGGAAGACCCAAAGATAAATATTTATCCATAAATTATTAAATGTCAGAAAATTAAATGAAAATTGGAATAAGATTAAAATTTATTTTTTTCACAAGTTTGCTAATCGCAACTATAGGCATAGCCAGTAGCTGGTTCTTTTCTACTCAAACAAGGATACATTTTGAAGATGAGTTAAAGAAGCGCGGTTATTCCTTAATAACCCAACTTGCACAAGATGGAGAGGTTAAAGGCTCCATGAGTGTCGCGCAAAAGGCATTTTTTGACGAACCGATCAGAAGGTTACGCCGTCTGGACATAGAGCAGGAAATAGCATATTGGCGTGTATTACTTGCCCAGGGCAATATTCTGCTTGAAGAAAAAGAGAAATGGATTAAGACTGAAATTGAAAAAATACCTGTAAACAAAAACATGGAGAATATTACCGATCCTGTTTTTAATTTATACACTACCGGCAATGGTGAACAATTTTATAATTTTGCTGTCCCTATTTATGAAAAACGTTCAATTGCTGAAGAAGAATTTGCAGCACAGTTTTTTGGTTCAGATGAAGATTATGATGAGAACGAGGAAGAACTCCTGGGAATTATTCAGATCGGTCTGACCCCGGAACGGATTAATAAAAAAATGCAAAAAATCTTGTGGGTCAACAGCATACCATTGGGAATTATCATTGTATTGGTCGGCGTAGGTGTTTCGTATTTCATAGCAAGCGGTGTAGTGAAACCTATTGAACAACTGGTAAAAATAACTGACAAGGTAGCCGCCGGGGACTTA
>JABHIW010000167.1 GCA_018670825.1 Candidatus Scalindua sp.
ACAGAGGTGGTATGTCTCGGTTCAGACAGAAAACCAGATTTTGAAGTTTTTTCAAATTGTTGCTAATTGGAAAGGTAAAAAGACTGATAATCGGATTAGGAGGAGTCTTTAAAGCTTCATTTCCGTACAGAAACTAAATAGATGTTTATGCTTACGGGAACGTAAATACATGAGCTTTCTTGCCAAATCTAGTCTACCTTAGAACTTAGTATTTTTTTGAAATAAATCAGAAAAATTGTGCCACCTATTGACAGGTTGCCAGAAAATACAAGACCAAAATAATGATTTCATTGAAAGAAAATCTGGTATAATTCCATAATAATCAGTGCACCTAAAATTATCGAGAATAATATGCAAAGCGAATTTGAGAAAAAATATAATCCTTATTTAGCAAGAATATTCTCAGGGCCTGTGATAAGTGACTTCGTGAATAAACGTAGATCTGAATTCATGGAGAGTATTATCAAAGAATCTAATCTCTTCCGCATTATTGAACCGGGAATGAGTTTAGGTGGTTTCTATGATTCTATTTATAAGCATCTTTTGAAGACCTATCGCAATGAGTATATCTACAAAAATGCCATAGCAGAAAAAATTCTTCTGGGCAAACATTCGCTTAATACCTCTTTTATGTTGACTGAATTTCGAACTGCAGAATGCAAGGCGGATACTGTTGTCTTGAATGGTACTTCCAATGTGTACGAAATAAAATCTGAATTTGATTCCCTAGACAGGCTTCAAAAACAAATTAAAGCGTATCAAAAAGTTTTTGATTTGATACATATTATTACTTCTCCCTCCCAATTGGAAAAGGTTGAAAAAGTAATGGACAGTAAAATCGGTATTATGGTTCTAACAGAGAGAAATACCATTAAAACAATTAGAGAACCAAAATCCGGGAGGAATCAGGTACAACCGATGATTATTTTTGACTCATTAAGAAAAGTAGAATATGTTTCAATTATCAGAGATAACTTCGGTTTTATTCCAGATGTGCCCAATACACTTATTTATAAAAAATGCAAGGCCCTCTTTTGTAAGCTTTCTCCTGAAGTGGCCCATGATTCTATGGTTAAAACTTTAAAAAAACGTGGAAATAGTATTTGTCTCAAAGAGTTTATCTTAGGAGTCCCAGATTCTTTAAAAGCCGCTTCACTCACCGCTAAACTGACTAAAAACCAGAGGATGCGATTTAGGGAAATGTTAGAGCAAGACATAGAATCATATTTTTATTCATAAAAGAAATGAGGAGTTATCAATGTATTTCCCCTATTTTAGAGGAAAACAAAATGAGTTAATTGCCATCCGCGATAATGCAAGTATGATTAAGGATGCAGGGATAATTCCTATAATAGAACCTGTTAAAGAAAATCTTTCTCCTTTAAAGAGAGCAGTTTCTGAATTAACAAAGGTTGAGGGGGAATTTATTCTAATCGTTAATCCGAAACACGGCGACTTAAAAAATAACCCTAAACCACTTTTTGAAGAACTAATTGAGAAAAATCCTAAAATTTATGAAGGCCTTTCTTTGGGTTATATTGTAAATGATGGAAGTAATCTCATGGATATTGAAGATTTTTTAGGTGAACATGAAAAATTTAATATTGCTATTATCCATTATGGTTATCCAAAAGGTAAGGATTTAGCAGATTCTCTTAATAAATTTCCAGGTGTAGAAAAACACATATTTATTGATGGTTATTCTGGGAAGTTATACCAGAAACACTTTAAGGTTGAAGGTGCTGAAAGGATTTTGGTTCGAGATGGTTTCAAGCAACGTAAAAACGCTGAATACCCGGGTAACGAGCATTTCTCTGATCTGCATATAACTTATGAAGATGAAGGAATGAGAGGCTTTGGTGACTTTCTTATAGTTGGAGATGACTATATGGAAACAGGTGGGCCGGCTTATGCGATTGCGATTCATTTAACATACCTAGATGATGAAAAAAATATGTTTATCTGGCATTTTCTTTCTGATCGTACTAATTCACCTGTAGACCCGGCTGGTAAATTTTTTGAAGCTCTCGAAAAGCTAATCACCGTAATTGATGATGATACTTTCGCTTTTAATTCACGGGCGTGTGATGAATTTCGTCATTTACATAAAAGAGGACATTTCCCGGGGTTGGGACATGTTAAAAAACTTTCAATGCAGCATCACATTGAATTGTTGTCAGATTATTTGAAAGATGTAACGGAATAATATGAATAGTTGTGGCAATTGTTTTTCCGATAGGTTTATCTCAAACCATATAGACAACAGTGCCAACAAAAAGAGAGGCAAATGCGACTTTTGTGATAAAAACGATGTCAATCTGATTGAACTTGTAGAATTAAGTGATGTTTTTCAACAAGTTATTGATATCTATACTATAGATGAAAATGGTGTTCAACTCGTTGATTTACTTAAAAAAGATTGGCATCTATTTGAAAAACTAGATAATGAAAAAAGTACAATTCTTTTATGTGAAATTTTCCCTGAGACAGATTTCATCAACATTAAATATTCACCTAAAATAGAGATAGATCCTTCTCGTATTGTACAATGGGATAAATTTCGTGACGAGCTAATACGCAAAAATCGGTTCTTTTCTGAATCAATTCCTGATCGCAAGCATCTAGAAAATTTGTTTTCTAATATATTGCTAAAGGATGATGATTATTCCAAAGAATTATATAGGGCTAGAATTAGTATTGGTTCTAAACCCTTTCCTATTGACCAAATGGGGAAACCACCTGAAAGCAACGTTTCTGAAGGTAGAGCCAATCCGGTTGGTATTCCTTACTTATATACAGCAACAGACCCGAAAACCGCAATTGAGGAAATTAGACCACATAAAGGAGAATATGTCAGCATTGCAAAATTCGTTGTAATAAATGATTTAAAACTTGTAGACTTAAGGAATCCTAGAAAAACAATTTCACCTTTTTCATTGTCAGAAGATGGATTGTCCCAGCTATATTCAGACATGGAGTATTTATGCAGTTTAGGCGAGGAACTTTCCAAACCTGTTGTTCCTCGTCACGCCCGCCTTGAGTATTTGCCAAGCCAATATTTGTGCGAACTGATAAAAAATAATGGATTTGATGGTGTCGTTTATAAAAGTTCAGTTGGTTCTGGAGATAATTACGCTATTTTTAACGATGAGAAACTAAATGGAATTGATGTAGAACAGTATGAAGTTTCAGAAACCAGAATTGAAGTAAAAAAAGATGGAATTCATTAAAGATCTTGCAATCAGAAAGAACCTTTTAACGAGAAAATTTCACTACACCTTGTAGGTCCAAGTATCCATAAAAGGGGGCAAATTCCCCCTTAACGGCATATGGTAAATATGAAAAAATCAATAATCGTTTTTATTACGTACATTTACCTCAACAACAAGAAACTCCTTCTTCTGCCGAGGGACTACAATCGTATGAAGAGGTACTTTCTTCATCATTAAGTATGGTAAATTGCCCTGCGTACGGTGGATTGCTTAACTTGGCGGCGGTATCCGTACACACCTCAACCGGTTCGTTTCTGGGAAATAGATGACCCTCTTCATCTGTTATTGCTTTGTACGGACCATGGTAAACAGCCTTCTGCCCGATGTATTCGCAACCATCCTTCTTTTCAAATTTATATCCGCGCAGTGTTACGGAATAGTATGAGTATCCTTCCACCTCTTTCCAGAATACCTTGGACAGAGTTTGCAGACCATAAAAACCGGCCTGTTCCAGATAGGCCATGAACTCTTCCTCGGTTAATGAACCACTGATGCACTCACCCCATAATTGTTTGTTCAGTTTAAGATGTGGGGGCGTTTCTACCTGAGAGACGATATCAGATATTACAATCCTGCCATGGTCTTTCAATACCCGCCACATTTCATTAAAAACCGCTTTTTTATCAGGTGACAGATTGATGACGCAATTCGACGTAATCAGATCAACGGTACTATCATCAACCGGAATATCTTCCAGAAACCCTTTTCTAAATTCCACAATATCGTAGCCGAGGTTATCTGCTACTAACCGTTTGTTTTCATTAGCTACCTTTAGCATTTCATCCGTCATATCAATGCCGTAAATCTTCCCATTCGGACCGACTTTTTTAGCAGCAATGAAGCAGTCAATTCCTGCACCGGCTCCCAGATCGACCATTGTCTCTCCCGGTAGAACCCCAGCAATAATTGTCGGGCTCCCGCATCCATAAAACCTGTCCAATACTTCCTGTGGAATATGGCTGGTATCTTCCTGAGAGTTCTTAGTCGGACAGCATAGCTCTTCCTGAGGTTCCTCAGCGGCCTTACCGTAAAATTCACGTACGATACTTCTGGGTTTATCAACATCAAAAGAGAGTACGCAGTTGGAATGAAGAGTGTAAACAGATTGTGAATTTGCAGCTTGTTCATCAGCGCCACAAACAGCAGCGCCTTCACCCATTGACCTTAAGACTGTGGGAGAGCTGAAACCTGTTGTTCTCTCCATCATCTTCTTTCTGACTGCAGCAAGTTCAAAGATAACGTCCTTTGTTATCTCCTTATGCAGATCACAATATGGGTCAAGAGCATGTATGCCGACGTCTGTGGGAAATGTATCAGTCTCCAGCTTGAACCCGTTCTCTGAAAAAAAGAAGGAGTGTTCAATATCTCCGCCTCCACATATAAACTTAATATGACACTCCTTACATTTTCCCTTATTCTGGAGTGTTGCGTTTCTGAATGCCTTGCTCGTATTACTTTTTTCCCAGATCTCCCAGAGCGTATTATCAAGAACACTTCCACACCTCAAGCCTGCATAACCGGCAAATGAGGCGGAAGGATATACATCACCGTTTGAATAAACACACATGCTGTCGTAACAGGCATTTCCCAAATCATACCGCGTACCCCTGTTGCTGTTTGCCCTGAATTTGTATGAGTCATGGTTATCAACTGAAATGCCTGATTGACTGGCAACCTCCTTCACTTTTCTGGTTACTTCAATCACCTTATCTATGGGAGGTATGGAACTATTTCCATTGTCAGTTATTCTCCCTCTTTTGTGGGCCCAGAGAAGATGGTGCGTTTTTACTCCTAAAAGTGCGAGAAGCTTCGTCGTTTCCTGTATATCATCTATGTTACTGTTTGCAACTACCGTTGTTACCGTCGGAGAATATCCGACACTAATAATATGCTTAATCCCTTCAACAATCAGATCAAAGCTACCTTTTCCTCTTAACGGATCATTTATTTCAGGCCTTGAACCATCAAGACTTATCTGGATCTTTAAGAGATCATTATCAAATTTTTGTAACTTTTCTACTATTTCTCCTTTCAGGAGTGTTCCATTCGTGAGTATTATGAGTTCGGCTTTTTTATGGTTGCAGACATAATCAATAAGTTCAAAAATATCTTTTCTCATAAAAGGTTCTCCGCCCGTAAAATAAAAGCGGGTTGTTCCCAAAACGGCAGCCTCATCAATAATCTTTTTGATGGCTTCTGTTGAAAGGCCCTTGTCTTCATTCGGAGATGAACTAACCAGGCAATGTGAACAGGTCAGATTGCACGAATTATTAGTATGTATCCACAATTCATTGAGTTTATATACATGTATGAAATCAGCTCTACCGGTGTAAGCAACCTTCTTTACCGGTTCTGATGCCAGGAATTTAGACCTTATTAAATCCTTTAAAAACGAATGCACTTCCAGCCATGCTTTCGTGTGGTCCATGTCAAAATTAGCTGCATAGTTGTACATCAACTCCTTAACATTTTTGCATTTCTTAATATCATCTATAATCTGACCACCTCTTTTATCAGTAATGATCCAGTTAGGCATTTCAGGGTCTAAAAACAGATGAAGAGAGTCCTCTTCTATATGATAATAATCCGGTACATAAAATACCGATTTTTCGTTTATTTCCATTTTAACTTCTACCTCCAATAAGATTTTTCGTAATTATTCACCGCAAAGTTGCAAAGAGCGCAGAGAAAAACTTTAAAATTATTAACCACCCCTTTCCCCTCCTTTGTAAGGAGGGGATTGAAGTCATCGGCGTTTCTTGTCCGGGGAAAGTCCTTAGCATTTTGTGTCCGGTGAAGAGGAGTTTTTCTCAACTTATTGAGTATTTGCAACTCCTCTTTACTAACCATCCATATATTAACAGGGCGTAAAAAGGGAGGTATTCCGGCAGTTTAAGCCAGTGTACTTCCTTCCATACCCATTCGTTGTTATACCATATCATCTGAGAAAACAGTTCGTGGTTCATGAAATAATAACAAATTACGGTTCCGGTCAGGACAAGCCATGCTCGGTTATTATTAAAACAGAGAAAGGGGATGATCCATGTCAGATACCATGGATGTAATGTTGGGGCCAGTATCAAAAAAGCCCCAATAGCTATAAAAGCATAATTTAAGACAAAATTATTCAGCTCTATATTCCCTCTTTTTTTAGGCTCTGCATTTTTACCATTTTCCAATGAAAAATTAAAATGTCTTTTATATAGTAATAAAAGCACCGCCCCAAATATCAAAGCCGTTACTATTTTAGATGCCAGTGGAGAGCCAATGCATAAGCAGAAAATCAGGAAATGAGCGGAATCGTTAAAATGATATTGGGTTCCAAAATGTAAGAGGGTAGAAAACAGTCCTGTACCGGCACTCATATAGGGTAAATACAAAGCCGCAATAACGGCAAGCAACACTGCAACATATTTAAGTTTTTTACTCGGTATCAGAAAGGGGACAATAATGATGAATATAAATTTGGACATTGCTGCCAGGCCAATAGAAACTACCGTTCTCAACGTTTTTCTCACCGCGAAGAGGTACAATGCGAGTATAACAAGGAAGATCTGAAGGGAATCACAATGGCCTCTTGCTGCAAAACTGATAAGGATTAACGGGCTCCACGCATACGTCAATACATTATGTGGATCTTTTCCCATCACCTTTAAAAATCTTAATAACAGGAAAATTGACAATACATCAAAAATCAGGAAAACAGACTTCATTGATATTATTGTATGTGAAATATAATCGGCTATTGTAAACACCATAAGCGTAAGTGGTGGGTAAATTGTAGGCAGATGTTTATGATTAATACCGGAAAAGAAACCATCCCTGAGATGTTCCAGATGGGAAGATTCCGGTGGGTAGGAGTAAGGGCTTATTCCGTTCAGTTGTAGTTTCCCTTCCCATAAGTAACGATATATGTCATCTGACGGAGTCATGGGTAAAAGTGTAAGTCGAAATATCAGTGAAAAAATGATAATCGCCCAGAGGGCCTTCGTTGAACTGTTGTTATTCTGTTCAATAATCTCTTCATTTTTTGAGATATAAAATACCGCAAAGATGTACGTGATAAAGGAGGAGATATACAAGATCGCAAAATAGGGAATATTTTTCTTTATATCCACATTGTAAGCAATTGCGATACAAAGGATTTCAATAATAAATCCTGTTATTATAATGGTCCTTAATTTACTGTTCATTTTAAATGCTAATAACACTTTGACTCCGCTCAGTGTGACGTCATCCTGAGCGGAGTCAAAGGATAGTTCTTTTTAATAGTCACCTTACTTGTGTTTATGGAACGGTAGCACATTGTTACCCGACTATGCTATAAGGGTGAATATTTCCGTAGTGAATTACTCAATATCAAAGATTTCTGTTCCGGGATAGTAGTCTGCCCAGACAAACCAGTAAACAGCCAGAAAGTTTACGGGGCGGAGTGTTTTACCTTTCCTGCTACCTTTTATGCCAATCCCGTTTTCCAGGTCCCACGTAGTATTTGTTACGTGGTCAGTCGTATCAATCCTCTTCTTCTCAAAATCAATCACCGCTCCTTCAACCTGTCTGTCATATACCTTAATAATACCGGTATCGTTATTTCTATAAACCAGCAGATTCATACCCTCAAATTCATCGGTTATTATTTCCGTTTTGTTAAATAAATAGAATGGATAAGCTTTGTGTTTGCCATTTACTTCTATCCCAATAATGTTTGTCTTAATGCCCAACCTTACATCTATATTTCTGGCAGGAAAAATACCGGTCTCTTCATTCTTATGATACCCTTCATAAACATCATGACCAATAGTCCTTGAACCATGATAAGATAATACAAGAGTATCCGGGTGTAGTTTTTTCCATGCGCCCCACGGTATCTTTTGACATCCTGTTATTTTCTTCAGCCTCCTTCCTGTCAACGCACCATCTAGAGACTCACCGTAAACGATTGGCCATAATGATTCCGTTTCGTAATCAAACATCATCAGTGTATTTTTGAGCAACTTACCGGAAACCCCAAAAGTATACTCTTTATCATCAATTTTTCGGTTATACACAACCGCAAGATTTGCTAGTGGGCACCAGGTAACAGCAAAAAACGTATCCCCAATTTTATCGTTTACTATTTCATGATGGTTCAGGAGATATATAGAGTAGGCATGGCTCTCACCATCAATAGTAATGCCTACAACAGGTTCATTGTCATCAAGTCCGGCCTCTTCTGCAGGAACAAATTCTGGATTCCTTATAGCGGGTATTGCATCACGGGGAAGTGAGTCTTGTATCTCATCTTTTTGTCGTGAAATGTCAGTATCTGCAGAACACAAATTGGTATAAGGAACTAATGTGTACAATACCAGGTAAAGCAAGTGGAGGTGCGTTCTATGAAAAAGGAATCTAATCAGCATTTTATCGTCTCAGTAAACTTCTGAAAAAGAGAAAGCATGCCGACGTAAAGAAACCCGATTGCATACATCAACAGAAAAGGCCCGAAAACAAATTTCTTATTGCTCGTATACTGCATAAACCCCATAAAGCAATAAGCGCTCAAGAGTATTTCACTGATAAAGAATACCTGCAATGGCAATGAGTAATTTTTTACCAGTATATTTCTGCCCCGCTTGATCACACCATACTTGGGTGTTCTGATAAAATCACTCTTGATATTAAAGAGTGCTTCGAGTACCGCCTTTGTGTTATTAATGGCAATGCCACACCCTATAACCATCAGTGCTGGGATAAACAGGCACCTTTTCAACCAATCCTTATAACCCTTTTTTTGAGAGACGATATAAAGAAACGTAGGTGCAAAGGCCCCCATAGATATTAAAAACATCATGATTATCATTGTTAAAGAGACCGACATATTACTTATCTGCTCTTTTAATAAGACGATGAGTGGAAATGATAACAGGGCAAGTATAATCATCATTGGATGGACCATGTACTGGTTCAGGTGGATAAAGGCCTCTGCTTTTCTGATCAGGCTGTCGTTTGTCTTGAATACCTGGGGCAACAGTTTTTTCGCTGTCTGGATCGAACCCTTTGCCCACCTATGTTGTTGAGATTTGTAAGCATTTATATCAACCGGCAATTCCGATGGCGCGACAACATCAAACAGAAATTTAGTACTCCACCCTTTTAATTGGGCCCTGTATGACAGGTCCAGATCTTCAGTCAGGGTATCAAAATGCCACCCCCCTGCGTCAATAATTGCCTCTCGTCTCCAGACCCCGGCAGTTCCATTGAAATTCATATACAATCCGTTCCAGGTCCTGGCGCCCTGTTCGATTATAAAGTGACCGTCTATACCAATGCTCTGTGCTATGGTAAGAAGAGAGTAATTTCGATTTATGTGTCCCCATCGTGTTTGAACAATAGCGACTTTTGGCCTTTCATAAAAGAAGGGGATGGTGTTATAGAGAAAATCTTTCTCCGGTACAAAATCGGCATCGAAGATTGACAAAAACTCGCCTTCTGCTTTTTCCATACCCAGATTCAATGCTCCTGCCTTAAACCCATCTCTATTATCTCTGACAACATGTTTTATGTTAACCCCCACAGCTCTATATTTATTAACCAGTTCAGAAACTATCTCCTTTGTTTCATCATTAGAATCATTCAGCACCTGAATTTCATGAAGCTCTTTTGGGTAATCAATATTTACAACTGCCTTAATGAGACGTTCTACTACATGCCTTTCGTTATAGACAGGCAGTTGTGTAGTAACTTTTGGCAGATTGTCTTTGTTGTGATTTGACCAGAATTGTTCCAGGAATTTCTGATTTCCGGTTGTCTCTTTTTTGAATTTCCTCAGAAAAAGATAAATCATGTAATAGTTGTTCATGCCATAAAGGAACAACCATAAAGCTGCCGGGCAATAAAAAATAAGGATAATTATTAATAACGCGTTGTTCATAATTGTTGCTTATCTTTGCTTTCTAATAAAAGCGGAAATTGCAAATAAATAGAAGAAGCTTTAGAAGTATTTAACCACCCCATTTCCCCTCCTTCGTAAGGAGGGGATTAAAGTCCTCGGCTCTTTTTGTCCGGGGAAGGAGAGATTTTCTTTGACTTATTGACAATTTACAAGACCTTGCACCTTCTACCAAACATCTTAATGCGCAAACCTGACCAACATCCAATAAGCACCTGCACTAAAAACGGCTGCTATTGGCAGGGTGACCAGCCATGATAATATTATTCCCTGCATAATGCCAGTATTTAAACGTTTCGATGCCAGCCCTATGCCAAAAATAGACCCTACCGACACGTGTGTCGTAGAAACAGGAACCCCGAATCTACTGGCAAAGATAACGAGGAAACCGGTAACAAGGTTTGCCGTAAAGCCCTGACCGTGGTTTAATTTTGTTATTTTGTTGCTCATTGTTTCCGCTACTTTTCTGGCATTCAGAAGCCCTCCTACTGCCATGCCTACAGCCACCGCTGCCATCCCCCAGTGTATGGACAATCCCTTGATTAAAAGCAAGAGGGCTACAATCTTTGGGGTATCATTCAGGCCGCGGGCAAAACTCACAACTCCTGCAGAGCAAAAGTGAAAATAATCCAATAGTTTTTGACAGCTCATACCCAGAAAATGCCCTTTATACATTTCCATACAATTTTCACTCTTATCAATTGTCGCGCCAATAGAGCTACTGCACTTTGCCGCAAGTGTGACAGCAGACTGCATAGATGGTACCAGTCTTTTCTGATCACCAATACAAAGGCACCACTCCTTGGTTATGCCTGAACGAATTCGCATATTTCTGAATATAATGTACAAGGTACAACCAAAAGCTACTGCAATAACAGGAGCAATTAAAAGTGGAAAGAAAAAAGATCGGCCTAAAACAGCAAAATTAACCTGAGTACCTACCGCTATGAAACCGGCGCCAACCAGTGCTCCTGTCAAGCTGTGAGTTGTGGATATAGGGAAACCCGTAACCGTAGCAATTATGACCGTAATAGCAGAACCAATCGCGACTGCAGTAAGAAATTCAGGAGAGATTGAAACGGCATCCGGGACCAGACCTTTTCCGGAAAAAGTTTTTACAAGTGTCTGAGCAAAAAATATTGAACATACCGAACCTGCAAATGTTGTAACCGTTGCTAACCAGATTGCACCTTTGTAATTAGTGGTCTTGCTTCCAAAGAGTGTGGCAACTCCTTTAAAATTATCATTAGCACCGTTTGAATACGCAAGAAAGCACGTCGCCAGAAAGAGAATTATTAAGATTGTCATTAAAAATCAATCTCCACATTCAGGGAATCCAGGAATTTATTAAATGACGTAAAGAGTTCCATTACACCAAGGGCTTCAACTATTTCCGACTCGTTAGCCCCTGTGTTCTTTAATAATTCGAATTCTTTATCCGTTATCCTATTTGGGTCTTTATTTGCCCTTCTGGCAAAAGTAATAAGCCTCTGTTCTTTTTCTGTAAAATCAGATTTTTCAATATCATTTTCAATTATTTCAATTTCTTCTTCCGTTACGCCAATCGACTTGAGTGCTGCAGTGTGAGCGGCTACACAGTACGAGCAACTATTGTCCTTCGAAACCAGAACGGCAATAGCTTCCTTGGCTTTCCTGCTCAACTTCCCCTGCATCATCAATGCCTTAACTTTGTCCCAGTTGGCCTTCAGTAATGGAGGAAAATGGGAATATGTTTTAAACAGATTTGGGACCATTCCAAAAGCGCCCTCAATTTCCGTATAAACCTCTTGAACGTCTTCAGATACCTCCTTTTTTGCTACAATCGAAATTCTTGACATCATTTAACTCCTATTATAAAAACCTATTAAATCATATTAATTCCTTCTTTTAGGCACTTCAAACTTTAGTTCACTTTAGGCACTTTTACTATACGATCAAGTCATATTACTAATCAGGCCGTTCCGTGCACAGTTCTTCTCCGGGTCCTGGCAACATGGCCTTATCGCCCCCTTCTTTATTAATTACCAGATAGGTTAAAGATTCAGTAGGATCTATCGAATGGTGCTGCTTATAAAATAAAAAGCTAACGGCTTAACTTCAAAAATTATAATGAAAATTTGCATATTGCTCCTGGTAGGCAGCTTATTTTTGGTTTAGATTATGTTACTCTTCGTTTAGAAGAGTGTTGATGAGTTTTTCTACAACATCGGGGTTAAAGCTTCCAAAATGCTGAAAGCGGATTTTTCCCTTCTTGTCAATAATCGCCATTTCTGGAGTACCGTGTGTGTGATAGAGGATCATTGTCTCCGGCGATCTCTGACTAGAAACATGATCATCAACCCCAACCGGGTAGGTGATGTTCTTCTCTTTAACATATTGCCGCAGTCGTTTAGGAGTTTGTTGAGAGTGCCCTTCAAAGACAGTGTGAATACCAACCAGTTGAATATCTTTACGGTCACTAAATTTGCTGTTCCATTTATCCATAAGGGGGCCTGAAAATTTGTTACATCCGGGACACCATAATTGAAAAAAATCTATTACGACAACTTTTCCACGGAGACCAGCGAGCGTAAGTCCGTTACTATTTATCCACTCTGAAATGACCCACTCCGGAGCCTGATTATCAGAGGAATTCGCTTCGGTTTTTCCTGCTAAAAGGAGAGTCCCGTACAAAATAATAGCTGCAAAGAATAATTTTTTTGACCAAAAATTATATCTCATCTTACACACTCTTCATTTTCAAATAGGTAAGTTCTCGATTGGTGGTGGAAAAGTTATACATTTTGACCACTCTGACTTTTGAGAATCTATATTTACACTTTCTAATTTTTATTCAATCTTTCCCGCAATGTTTTCCCAAGTAATTTTGCCTTATCCATTGCTTCCGGCTGCTTTTCCAAACACGGTATGATTTCAGGTGAAATTTTAGCGTCCTCACCAAAAAACCTCTTCACACCACTCACGCTGCAAACTTCACCATAACCGCATGAAAAGCATGCTACTGCACCTTGCGCTGCTACGACCCCGACACATTCAATCCCGTTATAATCAAAGAACCCCTTGATATCATCACCGGCTATATCATACATTTTTATATCTCTTCCGGGCATTTCCCACTCTCCGCCACCGCCTACTGAGGCAATAGCCCCTATTTTACCGGAAAGCTTCATACCTCCCTGTCCATCTTTGTCGTGCCGGAAACAGTAAAATCGTTCAAGAAATGCATGTGTGAGGGCGTTAAGTCTCCCAAAGTAATTAGGAGCGCCAACAACTATAGCATCGGCGTCTAATACCTTTTTCATCAAGGGGATGTAATCATCCCGGACTTTACACACGTTATCCTCAATGCAGCCCAGACAGCATGTGCAACCATTAATTGTCATGTTATGTAAGGATATCAGCTCTGTTTCCAGGCGGGTTGCATCTAATACCGTCTTAACTAATTCTTCTGTCGTGTGGCTCTTTCTCGGACTACCACTAATACCAAGTACTTTCATTTTTGTCATTTCTCCCCTATAATTTATCAATAGAATCAGGCATTGATTATAAGTATTTTACTGCTTATATCAATATCCAATCCATACTGAAAACTTTTTGGAAGAAATATATCATTTCCCGGTAAGCAACAAAAATAAGATCAAATTTAAGGAATACCAGTCTGAAAGCAGCTTATTATTCATTTAGTATGATTTTCCCATACACTTCCGCTGGTACTCTGTACTTACATTAACTAGCCCTGCTAAGTTCTTGTTTAACGATTTGTTGAACAAGCATTTTGTCATGATTGCCCTGCTTACCCTTTTTTCACTAAAGCCTCTAATCTTTCTGTTAGACGGGGATCCTCTATTCCCACGGGAGAGCTACTCCGGATAACTGAGAGATCCTGTCAATTATCGCAAGCTGGCATACCGGGCAGTAACGATCATCCTCCGGATTGCGATGATTGTTCATAAAACAATTGTTTGACGGTATCAAAAATTGCACTTTGTCAAAACCATTAACCGTCTCTATTCTTTTGATTAATCTTCCTGGAAGGATTCCCTGCTCTATCAACCCATTCCACTTTGGTGTGTGTACGCCACGGTTTTCAAGATTTACTGCGGTAAAATTGCTCGCCATGGAATGTGAATATTCATCGGCAAGTTCTGCAAATGCGTGGCCGATTTCGTGCAGGATAGAATCTTCTCCGGCATACGAAAAGTTGCCCTGATTAGTATGTATGGTTGCACCGTTACAACTGCACTGTATCACCTCCTTCATACCGAACGTAAGAAAGGTAAGATTAAAGGAACCTCTCCCCTCTGATGTTGGCAAGCCACCGTTTAGCGGCCTTCCACTATAATCATAAGCCCTGGTTGAAAATGTATTGTTGTTTGCCATATCCTCACGAAATTTCTCTGCAATACGAAAGTAAAAAAACGGTTTATAACGGTAAAAAGGAGAAGTATTAAATATCATATGAGTGATTTCAGATAGTGGACGTGTTGTGCGGTTAGAGACCAACACTCCTATTTTCCTATGCACTGATGCATCAAACTCAACTTCTTCACCTCCGTAGTTGAAAAAATCACCGGGATACTTAAATGAGTATTTTTCGTCATGTTGACCTAACGCCTGCCCTATAGGCAGAAGAAGTAATAACATCATGATAAAAATACCTTTTTATTTTATATTCAATCTTGTAAACCTATTCATTATACTTCACCAGTTTTCAGAAATTAATGTTGCTTACACTTCGTCTCCGCTCAGTGTGACGTTATTACGAACGGAGTCGAGGAACCTAATTTAACAATAATTTTTCCAGAAACTCTTTATCCGGAGGTCGGGTTTCTCTGTATCGTATCACTCCATTCTTATCCAGGATTATATTTAAAGGTATGCCGACAACTTTATATAGCCTTGCAGCATCAGTATTAGAATCAAGCACAACAGGATAATTTATCCGGTTTTTTTCAACAAAAGAGCTGACCTTCTTTTTACTTTCCTGGACGTCAATACCCAAGACCCTAAGGCCATTATCTTTAAGATCGTTATAATATTCCTTAAGGATCGGCACTTCATGTCTGCATGAAGGACACCACGTGGTACCAAAAACCAGCAACGTAACATTATCTTTTGCAAAAGATCCCAGCTCTAACTCTTTTCCGTCAACGGTCGATAGTTTAAATGGAGCTGCCTTCTGCCCTATATTAACGCCTGTTTCAACTCCGGCAAATACTACTTTTGTACTGAATGTTAAAACAAGTATCACACACACGCTTAATAAAAAAACTGAAAATATTCTCATAACTGTATTCATCACCAACCTCCGTTTCTCTTTTCTATTTTAATGCTACCAACACTTCGACTTCGCTCAGCATGACGACATCCGTATCTTCTAAGCGAAGTCAAAGGTGGTTTTTGTCTAAATAGCGACCTCACTTGATATTTCATATCATGCTTTTTTTAACATTTTTAAAATTTTGTCACTAGTTAACATTGAGACAACAACATACTGACTACTGTTATCTTCCCATCCCATGATTTGACAATGGCCACAATACCCTTTATCAGAATAAACGACCTTCTCATCTACGAACATTTTCTTCATCCCTGAGAAATCAATGTTCTTACTATCTATCGAACCAGAATCAGGGTGGCAAATTATCATAAGTGAAACGGGAGTTTCATCACGCATATAAAAAACCTGAGAGACCTTCACCCCATCAATTTCAGATAATGCCGCGCCAACTAACATAGCGGCATCTCCGATTTCAGGTAGGACCACTCTTGAATTAGTTTGCTCCCGGAGATATTCCATAACTATTTCAGGATCCTGCGAACGTATATCCAGATCGAGTTGTTGCATCATATAGTTGTGATATTTAGATTCTGCAAGATATAAGAGATCGTTCTTCTTAGAAATATCCGGTATCACAAAAAAATAAACTATTATCATTATCGCAGCTGCAATGCCCGCAATAGGTACCAGACGCCTTCCGGATAGTAAATTCTTTGCTAATAGCACAAAGAAATTTGGCCGCTCTTCTGTTTTTTGCAAAATACTTTCCGTGAGATAGGCAGGGGCCTTCACCGTACAAACCGTTTCCCTGACCCTTTTTTGGAGCAATCGTTCTTTCTCCATTCTCCTGCCACACTCACAACACATATCTAAATGTGCCAATACCTCAATGTTCTTCTCAACATCAAGTTCGTCATCAAGAAAGGCATAAAAATATTTTCTGCTATCGTTACAATTCATTTTTTAATCTCTTTTTTTGACAGGATAAATACAAAATATTTACCGCAAAGACGCAGAGGACGCAAAAAAAAGGCTGAAAAACAAGAACAAGATACATATGAGATTGCCCTCTAAAACACAATCCTAACGTTTTTCAGAAATCTCCATCATTTACTTTCTAAAAAATAATAACTTTGCGATCTTTGCGTCTTTGCGGTGAACAAAATAGTTATTTAAATCCATATTTTCTCGCATAACCGGTCAGTTTTTCCTTTAACATTTTCCGCCCTCTGTATATTCTGGACATTACCGTGCCAACGGGACAATTTACTATTTTTGAAATCTCCTTGTAAGAAAAACCCTCAACAATAGAAAGCAATATTACCATGCGAAAGTCATCTGGCAACGCTTCCAGTGCTCCTTTTATATTGTCATCCATAAGGTTATCAAGTACCGACTCATCATCCAGAATTGATGGTGCCATGACCTCCTCCTGTATCGATTCATGAAATGCTTCAACACTATCAAAATCAACTAGTGAAGGTTCACGTTTGTCTTTACGATATTTATTGATGAAGGTATTCATTAATATCCTGAATAACCAAGCCTTCACATTCCTGATCTCTTTATCGTCCTGTAAGAACTTAAATGCCTTCAAGTACGTTTCCTGGACCAGATCGTCCGCGTTATTATCATTCTTCGTAAGATACCGTGCTGACCTGTATAAGGCGTCAATGTGTATAAGAAGATGTTCTTTATGAGTCATATTTTATTATTCCGAATAAGAAAACTCCGTTCTTCTATTAAGACAAATTATAAACAAGAGATATTCCCATAAAATAGAAAAAAATAAGGGATATGTAAAATAATTCGATTAGCTTGCCAACGGCCTTACAGATAAGAGGAGGCATTTCACACTTAATAAAAACTGAGGGCACCATACAATAAATCGGTATGGTGCCCCACAGATTCTACTAATGCTTATAATTGAGAGCATTTGCCCTTATTTATTAACATGAACAACCTCTGCATTGGCCTCTTTATTATGAATAAATACAAGGTCATTACCGGATGCTGATTGATGACAGAAGATACAGCCCTTATCCATACCTTTAGCTACTTTGCCTGCCAGTTTCATTCCTTTCGCATTGGTGTGTAGGCTTCCATCCGGCTTATACTTAACCCAGAACCAATCACCGTTTTCTGGATCGTAGCCATCCTCACGTTTGGCCATTACCGTAATCGCTTTAAGAAATGCTGCCCGGTTCTGACTTACTGATTTAACACTGACACCTTCACCACCAAAGTTTCGTTTAACTATAACTCTCTTACCATCAATAATCGCCTCTAAAACCTCACGTACCGGGCCATGTGGTGGGCCGCCAACATAAAGATTCGCGGGTGTTGAATTCAGATCTTTTGCTTCCATCTTTGCCCAAAGCTTTTTGGAATAATTAACATCTTCCGCATTACCAAATGGCGGGAGCATCGTGTTTTCACCGGTTATTTTTTGTTCGTCTGATTTTTTGTTGCCTGTCGTTGTACAACTTGCTACGAATACTACTACTGATAACACAATTAGTAATTTGATAAAATGGTTCTGCATGTAAACCTCCTGCCGAAAAGTGTATAAATTAATACAAAAAATAAAGAGGCTATGCGATGCCGCTTCCTCTATTTGTATAAGACAACTTCTCTATAAGGAAAATTCCTGCTAAATAAAGAGAGTAATCTAATAGAGAGGAATTTGTGTTTAATAGTGACCAAACTTGTGTGGAGTTTTTAGGTAAGGTTTTACGGAAATTCCCGGAGGGATTACTAATATTGTATTGAGTTGCTATAGACTAAGAATTGAAAAATAAGGAGTGCATCGACCGTGTCGATGTTTTAACAAAATGCAGTAACACGGTTACTGCACTCCACATTACTGCTAACATCTGCGACTGAAGCTCCTTATTCCTAATACATAAGAGACAAGTAAGGATTGGTTTCTGAGAGATGTTTGTAAAATGCCATGGTTTTTCCACCTTCTTATGGAAGAAGTAATTCTCTCATTAAGTATAATAATTTTTCTGTTTTTTTTAAGACGACAGATAAAATCAAGATCTTCACATTTTGACATTTCCCTGAAACCGCCCAATTCTTTAAACACAGATCCCTTTACAAATAGTCCCTGATCTCCATAAGGCAGTTTAAAAGCCGTTGAGCGAAAATTTATGCCCGCTTCTATTAACCGGTAAAGGAATTTATCTGATAATAGTTTGATCTTAAATGCACCTCCTACAAATGTGCTGCCTTCAAAAATGTTTCGAATATTCAAAACAACCTCTCTTGGCAATACACAATCGGCATGAAGAAAAAGGAGAATCTCTCCACTGGCATATCCTGCTCCCTTATTCATTTGAATACTCCGCCCCATTAAAGAAGTAACTACTTTGACATCCTTGTATTGTTTGACAAGTTCTACTGTCCTGTCCGTACTGCCGCCATCAGAAACGATAACTTCAATGCCGGGAATATCTACCACGGTTTCAAGGCAGTGACTTATCGTCTCTTCCTCATTAAGAGTGGGTATTATTATGGAGGTTTCTTTTGTTGGCATAATTAGTGTTATTCACTGGATTTACTGCAAGATTTAAAAAAATAATTGTTTTGGCAAGCTAATGCCTGCCCTCAATTTATATAAATTAGTACAACACGGACAAACTAGTTTGTCCATGCCACCCTACACAAGGGCATTTGAAATTGGTAGAAAACAATTAAAACCTTGAAGTATCTCATGTAAGTTTTTATACAAATAGTGCTTAAATCTTTGCGCTCTTTGCGGTGAACAATTACGTGTCACTTAAGAAGGCCATACTTGAAGATGGTATAAATAATTTTAATGCCTGCCCGCACTGTTCCTGAAAACGTACCGGTAATTTTTGATTGACCGATTCGCTTTCGATATCTTACCGGCACTTCCACTGTTCTCAGCCCTTCCTTCAACGCCTTAATCTGCATCTCAACAGTCCATCCATAATTTGTGTCTATCATGTTTAAGGCGAGCAGGTCTTCGTATTTAATTGCCCTGAATGGGCCAAGGTCCGTATACTTGAAGCCCCAGAATAACCGGATTAAGAAGGTTGCTAGCTTATTTCCAAAAATAGCCTGTGGCAGTAATGCACCCTTTTCTCTTGTACCTGACATTCGGGAACCTATAACCATTTCAGCTTTTCCGGTTACTATTGGTTTTACAACGGCAGGTAAGTCCTGAGGATAGTCACTGTAATCAGCATCAAGAAACACAACAATATCTGTATCTTGCTTAAGCATTGATATACCTTTGAGACAGGCAGAACCGTATCCTTTTAATGGTTCCTGTATAACTCTTGCGCCAAGGCTGTTTGCCACAGTAACGGTATTGTCATTGCTGCCATTGTCTACAACAATAATTTCTTCAACTATTTCACTGGGAATGTCATTAAGTACCAGTCCTATAGATTCTTCTTCGTTCAGGGCTGGAATGATAACAGAAATTTTTAGATTGTGATGCATGATGTGTTTCAAGCGGATAAACATATGATGTAATTACTCTACTATTATGCCGGCATATCCTACTACTTGTTTGTAATCACCGGTCGTATCTCCACTGGTTTCGTACTTGATTAACTCTGCCTTTGTGGCATGCCGTTCTTTTGCACAAACCATCATTGAAATTACAGGACTAACGCCACACATACTGACATCCAAATTACGAACGACTTTGTAAAGACCTTCTTCTCTTAAAGCAATAATTTCTGCTATAGCAGATTTATCTTTCTTATCAGCAGACTGTTGAGATTCGTAGTGGGTCATATCAGATGAAGCGACAACAAGGGTATCAGGTCTCATTTTCTTAAGAATCTCACCAATAGATTTGCCAATTATACTTAAATTCTCAAAATTACCAGACCTGACGACAATAACAACAATCTTAACTTGTGGGTTTTTATATTGAAGGAAAGGCAATATAACTTCTGCTGAGTGTTCGCTTTTATGAGCAGCCTTATCTTTCTCGATCAGTTCACACCGGTTCAGTATCTCATTGACAAGTTCTTCGTCTATTGATGTGTCTCCGAGCGGTGTCCGCCAGAGTCCTTCCGACCAGACGGAAAATGGTTTCCCGCGTCCCGTGTGGTTTGGTGCAAGTATAATAACGGTTCCCGGTATCTCGATCCTTGCAAAAACACTTCCCATTACGCGGCCTGAATACACATATCCCGCATGTGGAGAGATCACACCCAAGGCCTTTTGCCTTTCCGGACAACCTTCCATAAGCGTCTTAAGTACACTCTCCAGTTCTTCTTTATTTCCAGGGTAGAAACTTCCTGAAGCGATTGGTGCTCTATACATTTTTCTCCTTTTATCGTAGATTTAAGAAAAAGAAAAAATATATTTTCAGTCTGGAACCTCTCTTTTAATTATTTGTAGCGGAAAATGAAATGTAATTTAGTCTATCAGTGATTTATATTTGTGTCAAAACCTTTTATCTGATAGAATAGCCCCTCAAATATTTTGTGTAAGATAACTTAGACTGCAATATACCCGCATTAAACTCATGATTTGATGTTTTTTACCATGCCGGAACGGTTTCTTACGTTGACCTTTTTACCATTGAATAATTATGACAACTGCTCTCGCTTTATTGTCTGGAGGACTGGACAGTACTCTGGCTATACACGTAATCAAAAAACAGGGTATCGATGTAATTGCCCTGACCTTTACCACAGTCTTTTGCCTTTGCACATCCAAAGATAGTTGTAAATTGGAAGGGGTAAAAGTTTCTGAAAAACTAGGAATACCGGTTAAGGTTATAAATACGACCAAGAGTTTTCTGGAGATAGTAAAGAAACCAAAACATGGTTACGGTAAGAACATGAATCCATGTATAGACTGCCGCATAAATAT
>JABHIW010000071.1 GCA_018670825.1 Candidatus Scalindua sp.
ATCCGGTTTCGTGCCGTTTGCCTTTCTTACCAGTGGATTCTTGTCCGGGCTTGCTGGATACCTGGGAATGAAGATGGCAACTAATGCGAGTGCGAGGACGACTGAAGGGGCAAAGAAATCACTGGACCAGGGATTGAAGATCGCTTTCAGAAGTGGTGCGGTAATGGGCTTGATTGTTGTTGGATTGGGCCTTTTAGATGTATCTATCTGGTTCTTTTATCTTCGAAAATATACAGATGTTTCGCTTACTGAAATGGCGGTAATACTTCCCTGTTTTGGTATGGGTGCAAGTTTTCAGGCGCTCTTCGCAAGAGTCGGAGGTGGTATTTTCACGAAGGCTGCCGATGTTGGTGCTGACTTGGTAGGAAAGGTTGAAGCCGGCATTCCGGAAGACGATCCTAGAAACCCTGCAACTATTGCTGACAATGTTGGTGACAACGTTGGTGATGTGGCCGGGATGGGAGCCGATTTGTACGAATCTTACTACTCTTCAATACTTGCAAGTGCGGCATTGGGTGTCGCCTGTGGACTGGGAGTTGCGGGACTTGTGTTGCCTATGTGTATTGCTGGTATTGGAACTATTCTTTCCATTATTGGTATCAAAGTTATCAAAACAAAAGAAGGCGCATCTCAGAAGGATCTTCTCAAGTCTCTGTCAAAGGGAGTGAACCTGAGCTCGATCCTGATAGTGATATCTTCCGCTGTAATCATTAAGTACCTTCTTCCCGGGCATTTTGGGATTTGGGGTTCGATTGTTACCGGTCTGATTGCCGGTATTATTATTGGTAAAGGAACAGAATACTTTACCTCACCCGATCATGGTCCGACAAAAGGCATTGCTGCCCAGGCGGAGACAGGTTCTGCCACACTGATTATAGACGGTATTGCTACAGGTATGATGTCAACCATAATTCCTGTAACTACCATTGCCGTTGCTATTATGTTGAGCTTTATGTTTGCCGGTGGATTTTCAAGTACCTCTATGGGGCTCTATGGTATTGCTATTGCCGCTGTAGGTATGTTGTCAACGCTCGGAATAACACTTGCCACTGATGCTTATGGCCCGATCGCTGATAATGCCGGAGGTAATGCTGAGATGAGTGAGCAGGAACCAATAGTCAGGGAAAGAACCGATGCCCTTGATTCGCTTGGAAATACAACAGCAGCTACAGGTAAAGGTTTTGCAATCGGCTCTGCTGCTTTAACAGCCATGGCATTACTAGCTGTATTTGTTGAAGAAATTAAGATAGGTCTGGAAAGGACCGGTGTCCATGCTGTGGAAGTCGCTGGCCGTATGGTAGATACTACCGCGTTGCAAATATCTGACCTGATGACTTATTACAAAGTTACCCTGATGAACCCTAAAGTTCTTGTAGGATTTTTCATCGGTTCCATGATCTCTTTTGTCTTCTGTGCTTTGACTATGAAGGCAGTCGGAAGGGCTGCGGCACAGATGGTAGCTGAGGTGAGGAGGCAGTTCAGGGAAATAACCGGCATATTGGATGGTACCGGCCAGCCTGATTATGCGGCATGTGTTGCCATAAGTACAAAGGGAGCTCAAAAGGAAATGATGCTTCCATCTTTGTTGGCAATATTTATTCCTATCGCTGTAGGGCTGGTTTTAGGTGTTCCCGGTAGTATGGGCCTATTGGCAGGCGGATTGTCAACAGGATTTCTCCTGGCGATCTTTATGGCAAATGCCGGTGGTGCCTGGGATAATGCGAAAAAGTATATTGAAACAGGACAGCACGGAGGTAAGGGTTCTGACGCGCATAAAGCGGCCGTTGTTGGTGATACCGTTGGAGATCCGTTTAAGGATACATCCGGTCCGGCACTGAATATTCTTATCAAGTTGATGTCAATTGTTTCAGTTGTTTTTGCAGGACTTATCGTAAAGTACTCACCGAAGATCGGAGAGCTGTTACATATTATGATTAAATAGAAGTTTGGCTTTGTACCTGTCCGTGCAGAACTATTTGTACGGACAGGTCTCTGCTGTGAAAATATTTTATAGGTTTTTAAAATGGCAAAAATGGAAAAAGATTTAAATAAGATTAGTTCTACGGCCTGCCCTAACTCCAACTGTGAATATACTCACCACCTGGAAGGGGCAAACTTCTGCATGCTTTGCGGTACCTTACTGTACCAGCGATGTGACGATTGTTTGACCTCTAACCCAAAATATGCAAAATTTTGTCACTATTGTGGTACAAGTTTGCAGGAGCTCAGGTCGATAGAAGGGCAATATGGAAACACGGGGAATTAAGTCCTGGTTACGAGAAATAACATAAAAAGGTAGCCGCAGTCTTTAGCCTGCGCAACATAAAAGTTAGGTATACTTACCATCAGTGCCGTATTAAAAACAATCATATCTTTTAACTTTAGGCACTTTAGACTTGTTGGCGGCTTTGCCGCACTGTTTTAGGAGGTTTTTCAATATATTGGATTCAAAAGAAATCGCAATTACATGTGCAAAAATTGCTGATGAGAAAAAAGCACAGGATATCGTTATACTTGATGTCGACAAGATTTCATCTATAACAGACTATTTCGTAATTTGTTCAGCAATTAATGAACGTCAGCTTCACGCCATTGCTGATGAAATAGATAAACAGATGAAGAAGATTTCAGTAATGAAATTCGGAATGGAAGGATACCGTGAAGCGAAATGGGTCCTTATCGACTATGGCGATTTCATAGTTCACATCTTTGAAAAAGAGATACGCGGCTACTACGACCTGGAACTGCTCTGGGGCGATGCTCCCAAGATCGAATGGTAGAGTCACTTCATTTGTAGTTCAGTGACCATGTCGCGGGTTTAATATATATCACACGGATGAACTCCATATTTCCGGCTAATATAGTTGCGTTACAACAATTTAGAAATGCTTCCATCGCTCACCTGCAGTTTTCATTAAAATCTTCATTCATAAATCGTAAATCCATCACTCTCTTTTTTCTTGACTAAGCTCTTCCTTTGCGGTTTTATAGCACATATGACATACGTTTGAAATAGACTTTGTATTTCAACTATGCAGGTATTTTATCTTATAATCATAAATTAAGATGTGCGCCAAATTTACTCAGAGAGATGATATCGCTTTATGTATTGATTATGAAGGATATGAATAACTAAATCACTGCGAAGCAATAATTATGGATAATCAAGATATCAGATGGATTCAAAGATTCCAAAACTTCGAAAAAGCATTTTTGCTTTTACGGGAGACGGTACAGATTGAAAGCCCTTCAGTGGTAGAACGGGCAGGTTTGATTCAGTTTTTTGAGATGACATTTGAATTGGCCTGGAAACTGTTAAAAGATTATGAAGAGGAGGAGGGCTTCGAGGTTAAAAGCCCGAGGGATGCGATTAAACAGGCATTTCAGGCAAACCTCATTATTGCCGGACACACATGGATAGATGCTCTGGAAGACAGAAACCTTACTTCACATACGTATCACGAAAAGATTGCGGTTGAAGTTGAAGAAAAAATACGTAATAAATACTTTCCTGTATTAGAAAAGCTCTATATTGATTTTAAAGACAGAGTGGACAAGAAATGAAATATGGCCTGAAAGAGAGAGATATCAAATATATTATTGAATCAATCAAGACATTCAGTGAAATAAAGGAAGTTGTCCTGTTTGGTTCTCGTGCAAAAGGAAATTGTAAAAAAGGATCAGATGTGGATATGGCCATAAAGGGAGAAAATATAACGCATAGTACGGTAACCCGCCTCTCTTATCTTTTAAACGAAGAAAAACCTCTACCCTACTACTTCGATATTGTTCATTACGAAAAAATAAAAGAACCTGAACTGTCAGAACATATAGATCGGGCGGGGATTGTTTTTTATGAAAATAAAAAAGTGACTTCTGATGGGCGACACTAATTCCCCTATCTGATCTAATTTGTTAATAGATTAGGTTTGGCCATGGCCTACCGGCTCTACGAAAGGCATTGTTTAGTATGAAAACTCCAAAGCTTACTACCGTTTTAATTATTACCATAATCTCCCTTGCGATGCTGATCCCCGGAGTCACTCTACCCATGCTTACTCTGACCGGAACGATTGATGAAAAAGAGATGATTGACACGGGAATAGACATTATTGTCGATTCCATAGTTGAAAAGTCGATGAAGAGAAGTAACGCGAAATCAGAAGAAGTTGAAAGAGGCAAGGCCGAACGGACGATAGGTATAATGACCGGAGCGTTAGGGTTTAAAGATCTCAAAGGAGAAATTGAGGCCTACAATGAGACAAGAAGTATAGCCGGGACAGTCAAAGAACTCTTCCGCTCCGGTAACGGTTTTGTCGGTTTTCTGGTAATGCTCTTCAGTATAGTGATTCCGATTACAAAGATCCTGCTGATGTTGGTGGCTGCCTGTTTTCGTGACTCTAAGCATAGCAGGAAGGCATTCCTTATAAGCAGTGTGATAAGCAAGTGGTCAATGGCTGACGTACTAGTAATAGCCATTATCGTTGCATTCATGGCAGCCAATGCCTCCAATATGGGAGGATTGTTGGATATGGATGCCAGGTTTGAACCTGGTTTCTACTTCTTCCTTGGATACTGCACTTTCTCAATTCTATCTATACAGGTAATTACAAGAAAGAATATTGCTTCTGATGGATAACATTCAATCTTCTGTAGCCTCTGAAATCAGAAGGCTTAATGCAGTATTCACCGTACATTCTCTCACCTCATTTCTCCCAATGTCTCCAAATTCATGGCATTCGTGAAGAGTTGGAAATTTTCCATTTCGAGCCACGGCAAAATGTACAAGTCCTACCGGCTTATCCTGGCTTCCTTCAGGGCCCGCGATACCGCTTACAGCCACGCACATTTGTGCATGAGGATAGCTGCGTGCCAGTGCGCCTTCTGCCATTGCAATAGTTACTTCTTTGCTCACTGCTCCATATTGTTCAAGAAGATGATAGGGGACCGCCAACTCCTGACACTTTGATTCGTTAGAGTAAACAACGAACGCTCTATCCAGCACGTTAGATGATCCTGGTACGGCTGTGAGGGCTGCAGAGATCAGACCACCCGTACACGATTCGGCGGTAACAAGTCGAATCCCAATCTGCCTACAATGTGAGATCACTTTCTGGGCGTTCAACATTAGTTTTTCATCAAACATCAACTTCTCCTATTTATATCAACGGACTCTTTTGTTGGTTCATCACGGTTTTAACTGTCGACAAGGTTTTGTAAATTCACTATGAACGGCGATCTGGCATGACTTGTGGGTTATCGGTTTGAACTAGATTTCTATTTCTTTCCTGGGTACTTTACTTTTTCAATTCTGTCCATGCAGATACTTACAAGAAAGAATAACACCTCTAATAGTACGGGGTAATAAGAATTAATTATTGAATGTCGAACGACCATTGCCAGATAACGAATGACAACTCGGTATCTGGCATTCTGTACCCGGAGTTATCCCTGTGAAGCGGCGTCTATTTTAGCACGTGCATCATTCAGGATATCTGAATACGTTTCAAACTTTTTAGCAGCTTCTTTGTCTGTCCCTCTTATATCGTCAGCCCTTAAACGACAGACAGCGCCCAGACTTGCAACCACTTCAGGTATATAATACTCGTCTACAAGAAATTCAAGTTTTTCCATGTCTGTGTCTTTCATTTTTCCACTCCTCATAAAAAAGTTAGAATTGCACTCTTTCCGAACTCTTTGCTAACAACCATATTATACCACTTCAAGATTCTAATAACCCTACTCTAAATTTGTTTCTATGCGTAAAGGGTTTTGCAGTTGAGAACGCTGAAGTGTATAACCAAATCACATTTGCGACGTGATTATGCTACTCTTGTTAGTTTCTCTATTTTTTTGTGATTCCGGACAACCCAGCTATAAGAAATGATGCAAGAGCGTAACCTGAAATAATGTGGAAATAGAAGTAATATTTTGCAAAGCCGATAAGTTTGACGGTATAGTGTGATTCGTTAAGTCTAATTATTGGTAGTAACATGTCAAGGCTATAAGAAAGACCACAAGGCATTCCGTTTGCCGAGCCCTGTCCGGTTGACTGTAGCACAAATGTCCCGATACAAGTTAGGGCAATAACCCAAATAAATGCAAATCTATAACGATAACCAAAACCAACAAAGATAAGCTGTAAAAACAAGCTGATCCGGGTTGAGCAGTTTGATTCTCTGAGTTCACGCATTTTACCTTCAAATAGGATGTTGTTAGCCTTGCTTTTATAACCTGATTTCCTTAAAACCTTGCCGAGTTGTTCATACGGCTGGGGGGAATAATATTTTTGTTTCTCCATCCACTCTTTCATCCATGAAACATTTCGCTTAGGCATAGAATAGGTTTCAACTTCACCAAGACCACCTAATTGAGAATAGGTAAAGCCAATCAATTCAATTTTGTCTGGCCAAGCGCCTGGCAAATCTTGCAAGGTTCCTGCTTTTGCATTTCGAAGTATAAGCTCTGACTCCTTCTCCCATTTTGCTGGTAAGTGAATCCCAGATCCGAGACAAAATTCATCGCTAATTTGAGTTCCCGTTAAGTTCAAATATCGAAAGTTGCTACCAGAAATAGAAAGGCTTATACCAATTCTTGCAAATATTAAATACATTTTATTCTTAACTTCACCGTTTCTTAAAAAGAAATTGCCATTGACGTTAAGATTTTCTATGTGCAACGTGTCATTGAATTCAGAATTATCCATTTCTACTGATCCATCTATCCTGGCACCTATTAAAACAACCTTATCAAATTCTGCTCTGTTTATCATGTATAGACTAGAACTAACATGTAAACTATTCATATGCAGTTTGCCTTTGAATTTGGAACTATTCATATCTAGAGTACTACCTACTTTAATATTATTTAAAACAACCTCATCAAACTCTGCTTTATCTCTCATAAACATACTGCTTTCAACTTGCACTTTGTTCATGTGCAGTTTGGCTTTAAATTTGGAACCATCCATTTCCAATGTTTCACCTATCCTAGCACCATTTAAAACAACCTCATCATATGCTGCCACGCTTCTCATGAATAAACTACTTCCAATCTTTAAACTGTTCATATGCAGTTTGCCTTTGAATTTGGAACCATCCATATCTAACGTTTCATCTATCCTGGTGCCATTTAAAACAACCTCATCATATGTTGTTACCTTTCTCATGAATAAGCTACTTCCAACCTGTAAACTATTCATACGCAGCTTGCTTTTGAATTTGGAACCATCCAGTTCCAACGTTCCATTTATCCTAGCACCTAATAAAACAACTTCATCAAACTCTGCTCCATTTCTCATGTATAAATTGCCAGCCTGTAAGCTGTCCATATGCAGTATGCTATTAAAGTTTGAACCTTCTATTGAAATTAAATAAGACGTTTTTAACGAACTTAAGTATACCTCTGAGTCAAAACGTGAGTGTTCAAGCCAGAGTTGGTGAGCAAGTATAGCATTTGATAGATCTATCTGGTCTTTGAACCAGGCGCCAACGATTCGTACACCGTGTCGGGTAGATGGTCCACGATAAGGTTCATGAAGAAGCATCATTTCAAGAAAAGCTGGAGTAAGTATCCGGCTTTCAGGCCATTCTACAGTTTTTTTCGGGTCCAGTTTTCCTCCGTAACCATTGGCCTCATTGAAGTCGGCTATCTTATTTTCACGAATTCTATTCCACACCCATTTCTCTTGATCTGTCCAGTAAGAGTGAGGCTCTACTTTGGAATGTTCTTTTGTTTGCATAGGAATAATTATATTTAGGAATAGACTATTTATTTTTGCTTCTTACATCCGTTTTAATATGTGAGGCTTCTATGGTCAATACTAATCCATTTACAAAGAAACAATCCCTGCTAATTAAACTATATATATTTACTCCTCTTTATCAAATTGTTCTTTTATTGCACCACATTCCGGACATACCCAATCATCAGGCAGATCCTCAAACTTTGTTCCGGGTTCTACTCCTGCATCCGGATCGCCCACTTCAGGATCGTATACATAACTGCATATATTACAAACATATCTTGTCATCTTTTTATCCCCTTCTAAAAAACCAGTATATTGTTAGCTCCTAAGTGCAACAAATAACAATTTATGATCTGAATTGCAAACCTTTTTCAGGTTAGGTTGCTATCGTGACAAACCTCATCCTTCGACTCCGCTCAGGATGACATCGTGTTGGCGCTAAGGATGACGTCACGCTGAGCGGAGTCGAAGCGTTATCAACATTGAAATTTTAATGCATAAAGTTTGAGATGTACTTCAAGGGAAAATATACTTGACATATATGTATAATTAATGCATATTGATGCATATAATAAAGCATATGGTATGGTGGTAGATTATGAGAACAACGTTAAATATTGAGGATACATTGATTAGTAAAGCATCGAAATTGACCGGTGTTAAGGAGAAGACAGCTCTTGTAAAATTGGGATTGGAAACCCTGATCGCAATAGAGAGTAGCAAGAGACTTGCTAAATTGGGGGGTACTGAGAAGAAGTTGATGATGGTGCCCAGAAGAAAAGCAGGAAATGTATAAAATGCTTCTTGTTGATACAACAGTGTGGGTATCCCACCTCCGGGAAGGTAATATCGGGCTTACAAACTCATTGAACGATGGTGATGTTGTCTGTCATCCATTCATTATTGGCGAGCTGGCTTGTGGGCATCTCCGGAACAGATCTGAGATTCTTTCTCTCCTTCAAACCCTACCCCTGGTGATCCAGGCAGAACATGAAGAGGTTTTACCTTTTATTGAGAATAATAAATTGATGGGAAAAGAATTAGGATATATTGACATCCATCTGCTTGCTTCGGCAGTATTGGCACAAACGCCTATCTGGACGCTTGACAAAAAGCTTAATGAAGTATCTATAAGGCTTGGATTAGGTAAAACATAAATAGTTATGAGAAAAAGGACAGATTGTTCAGTTTTAAAAAATGCATTGAAGCAACCTTTGATGTTAAGTTTGTTATTGGTATTATTGGGACAGGTTTCCTGTACCCCGAATCACCCCTATCCGAAATCGGAAAGAGCCCAGCCGATTTTTTATTCGACTTATTCGGAACCTCCCAAGCATCTGGATCCGGCGATCTCTTACTCTTCTGATGAGTATGCGTTTCTGGAATTGGTTTATGAGCCTCCTTTTCAGTATCACTTCCTGAAAAGACCTTATGAATTAGAACCGTTAACTGCTACGAATATCCCTGTTGCTGAGTATTATGATGCTGATGGTAGAAAATTACCTGCTGATACTGAAATAGAGCAGGTTAATAAAGTTGTCTATACAATAAAAATTAAAGAAGGAATTAAATATCAAAATCATCCCTGTTTTGTGAAAACAAAATGGCCTGAAGCGATATTAAATGATGTTGATCACATTACGGATTTTTCCGAAGTCGCTACCCGGGAATTGAAAGCTATTGATTACGTCAATCAGATTAAACGACTGGCAGATTCCAGGCTTCCATGTCCGATACTGCCAATCATGGCGAAGTACATTGATGGCCTTGATACGTTCGCCGGTGCATTAGTTAAAGATCTGGAAGCCGAGAGGAAGCGCAGAAGTGAGGAACAGGGGGCAGCTTATAACAGGGAACAGGATGAAAGAGTGAATCCGATCCATCTGGATCTGAATGCTCAGCCTTTTCCCGGAGTTAAATTGATAGATGATTATACGTATCAGATTATTCTGAAAAGACCATATCCTCAGATCCTTTATTGGCTGGCGATGCCATTTTTCGCACCAATGCCACAGGAGGCAATAGATTTCTTTGAGCAGGGTATTCTCCGTGACAAAGGGATTACGATCGATCGTTATCCTCTGGGGACAGGGCCTTATCGGATTGAGAAATACGATCCTAACCTTGAATATGTTTTTGTGGCTAATGAAAATTTCCATGATGAATTCTATCCTTCAACAGGAGAAGAGGGGGATAGAGAGAAAGAGCTACTCGTGGATGCAGGTAAAAAGCTCCCTCTTTTAAATAAAATTATTTTCAAGAAGGAGAAAGAGTCGATTCCTTTGTGGAACAAATTTCTTCAAGGTTATTACGATACTTCCGGAATCTCCAAGGACAGCTTTGGACAGGCGATACAGATCTCTACACATGGAAATGTTGAGGCATCGGAGTTCTTAAAGGACCGGAATATCAGCCTTCTCACAAGTGTCAGCCCGTCGACCATGTATGTGTCGTTCAATATGAGTGATCCGATTGTTGGTGGATATACTGAAGAACAGAGGAAGTTGCGACAGGCTTTTTCTATTGCGATTGATATGGAGGAGTATATTCAAATCTTTGCCAATGGCCGTGGAACTTCATCTCAAAGCCCGTTGCCACCAGGGATTTTTGGATATGAGAAGGGAAAGGCCGGTATGAACCCGGTGGCATATTATTGGGATGAAAAATCGCAAAGTGCAAAACGCAGAAAAATAGATGAGGCCAGAAAGCTCCTGGCAGAAGCAGGGTATCCGAATGGAAAAGACAGGGACGGTCGTCCTCTAGAGATCACCTTTGTTAATTCCTGGTATTCACCTGCGCTTGGGCCACGAATAATCTGGTTTGAGAAGCAGTTTAAAAAGCTTGGTGTAGTTATGAAGAATGAGACTTCCGATTACAATCGTTTTCGAGAAAAAATAGATCAGGGAAATTTTCAGTTTACCATGTGGGGATGGAATGCAGATTATCCGGATCCTGAAAACTTTCTCTTTCTTCTCTACGGTCCGAATTCCAGAGAAAAATATAAAGGTGAGAATACTTCTAACTATGAGAATCCCGAGTTTGATAAACTTTTCAAGAAAATGGAAACTATGCCTAGTGGGCCGGAGCGTCTGGGAATTATCAGGGAAATGAAGGATATTCTGCACAAGGACAGTCCATGGGTAGGGGGTCTTAATCCGGTTGCTTACGGGCTGTTCCATGAGTGGTATTCAAATGCGAAACCAAATGCAATGTACAGGGGCGCTTTAAAGTTCAAAAGAATTGATCACGTTCTTCGAGAGGAGAAGCGGGAGGAGTGGAACAAGCCCAGGTTCTGGCCTTTGATTCTAGTTGTAGTTTTATTAGGTTTAGGTACAGTGCCGGCTATTAATACTATTCG
>JABHIW010000089.1 GCA_018670825.1 Candidatus Scalindua sp.
CCAGGAAATAAACAGGCTTGATTACCTGATGAGCAACTATAAGAAGGAGAGCGTACTTTCAGAACTCAACAAAAATGCCTCAGCAGAACCTGCCAATTGTAATAAAGAGCTTGCGAGTGTAATCGAACAATCTTTACAGTATAGCGACATAACGGATGGCGCTTTTGATATCACAATAGGCCCACTCATGAAAAAGTGGGGCTTCTTTAAAAAGCAGGGACGAATTCCCAACAAAGAAGAGTTGGAATCCGTACTTGAATCAGTCTCTTACAAAAACATTATTATCGAAGAAAAAACCATAAAATCACTCGCGAAGAACCCGGTAACCGTGAAGACAGTACACTTCAAAAACCCGGACACCCGGATTGATCTGGGAGGAATCGGAAAGGGCTATGCGGTTGACAGAGCGGTCAGTGTGCTGAAACAAAACGGAATAAGTTCTGCGCTTATAAACTTCGCGGGAAATATTTACACATTTGGAACTCCACCCGGAAAAGACTCATGGGTAATAGGCCTACAGCATCCACGCGAGAGCGAGGGGCTCCTCGGTACGTTTGAGATCAAGGATAAGGCAGTATCCACTTCCGGCGATTACGAGAAATTCTTTACCATCGAAGGAAAACGATACTCACACATAATCGATCCCAGAACCGGCCACCCGGTTAAGGGCATCGTTAGTGTAACAATAGTAACAGACAATGCAACCAGGGCAGATGCGCTCTCCACTGGAGTCTTCGTTCTGGGGCTGGAGAAGGGCATGGCCCTTATAGAAAAACTGCCGGATGTTGAAGGTATTATTATCTATGAAGATGCTGATTCCAAATTATCTACCAAAACATCGAGCGGTATGAAAACACTGTTCAAAAGAAACGTCGGAGACTCCCACAAAGAGATCAAGTCAGACATGATTATGTCGGGAAGTTAAGATTTTCTGAATTGAAAAAATATCCTGTCACAAAAACCTTCTAGATTCCGACGAGACTCTATCCATGGATGTAATGACCGTCTGCTTATGCATCAATATCCAATTGCATGTCAGGGATTCTTTTTATGACCCTCTTTACTTGAGCAGCAGTAAAATCATCACTAAACATGCGCAGAAAAAACTGTCCACGCAATTGTGAAGAAGAGAGGATGGGTGAAAGACATATATTACCAATATTTAACTCTCCACTCTAAATTTGCTGTTTTTACAAAAGAAGGCAACATAATTTCTGGTGGCAATAACTTATAGTTTCCACTTACTTCAACAACATCTGAGAACTGAAGCTCTCCAGTTGGTCGGATGCGAATATTCCCAGAATCAAACAACCTATGAATATCAATCCTTAAACAAATACCGTTATCTCTCTCGTCAGTACCACCACTACTTACAGGTATAATGTGTGCTGCTTCCAATACCTCTGTTATTCTCTCGCCGGTAATTAAACAGCACCCCTCGCTTGCTTCTAGCACCTGCTTTCTAAACTTGGGTTGCCCAGGCCTTGATAAAACAGTTGTTTTTGTCCTTTGCCGCTCAATAATTGAAGGAAGGGGAGAGCTTCTTACTGCTTCTATTACATCTTCAGCCTCTTTATTACCATCAAAGATTGAGGCCTGTGTAAGAGAAGATACAGCATCAACATCAAAAAGCTCATCGAGGTAAAACCGCCCTTCAGCATTAGTTTTACCTGCAATATATCTACAAATACCATAATTGGATAAGAACAAAAGAAATTCTCTTGCTAACCTCTTGTCATTATCAGCCGGAGCACAATCTGGCCAACCCTCGACAGAAACTTTTCCAGAACGAATTTTTAAGAGCATTTTAGCGATGGCTGCACCTTCCATTTTTGTGCCAGCAAGAGGAATAACGACCTTTATCAATTCATCTGGAGTTAAAAAAACGTCTGTTGGATTAGAAATTTCACCTAGAGTTTCTAGTACTTGTAAAATTAATGCTAAAGGCTTAATTTCCAACCCTGCATTACGCCACTTCTTTAGCTCCGTATCTTTATAAGTGCTGAGGTTGGGTAAAGTGGTTTGTTGAACCATAATTGCAGCAAACTCACCTTGAGTTACCCCACCTTCCGCAACCTTATGCCCCAATAACGTCAATTCAATGGTTCCCGAAGATGGAAGTAATAGGCCTGTACCCTTCCAATATTGTCCAGAATTCCTCAGAAGGTTTCTGTCTCTCTCTCGTGCAAGCTTCACCCTCGATTTTGTTTCTTTCTCAACTAAAGATAGAGCGTTATACACATCTTGATCAGAAGGAGAGCTTCCTTCACATGCTTTTAAAGCCCTTAAAACGCCCAAAAATATTGGTGGTTCAAGCAAGCTTTCGGTTGGCATGACACTTAACCACCGCCACTTATAGGTATCAAACGGCTTTTTAGGTATCATACAGCTTCTTTCATACTCTCTGTGTCACTAATATTCTTTTCGTTTTCGACGAGCATAATCCCTAAGGCCCTTCCAAGAAGAGGAGGAACCGCATTTGCTATTTGTCTATAAGCAGATGTTTTTGTTCCTTCAAATACAAAACTATCCGGAAAGGATTGTGTGGCCGCGACTTCCCTTGCGCTCATACGACGATGATTATCAGGGTGATGCAAAACAACAACCCCACCCTTTTCATCACCTCTACCAGTAACTGTTGGCGCAGGTTTGTTCGGGTCAATGCGCCTATGCCCTAAATGCCCATTAAAACGTAATTTGTATTTTGAATGCTCATGATTGGGAATATCACTTCCATCTTCAGGTTCTGGGAAATGTGATAATGCCCTGCCTATTGTAAGCCAAGGCTTCTTTTTCAATCTTTTTGCCTTTTCCGGATCGGTATGGGTTGTTTCAGGAGGGAAAAAAACCTCATCAATTGCAATGTCTTTTCTAACACCAAAAATAATAAGCCTCATACGTGATTGAGGCACGCCATAATCTGCCGCATTAACGACGTGCCAGCGAACATCGTAACCCGCTTTTTCAAAGTCTTTTATGATTTTCTTTAAGACCTCTCCTTTTCCTAAAGAAGCCATTCCTTTAACATTCTCTCCAATAAAAAACTTTGGCTTTTTATCTTTAATGACACGAACCATCTGCCGATATAGTTTGTTCCTAATATCTTCAACATCTCGCTTCATATTAGCCATAGAGAAGCCTTGGCACGGAAAGCCACCCACAATTACATCGCAATCAGGGATATCTGAAGAAGGTATTTCTCTTATATCTTTATCATCAACATGAGAGGCTATATTATTACGATATGTCTCTACAGCATCTGCAAAAATATCATTTGCCCATATTATTTCATGACCAGCCTGAATTAGACCAAGGTCAAGCCCCCCACAGCCAGAAAAAAGTGAAACGATCTTCATTACGCAACCTCCTTAATCTTCTCTGAATTAGCAAGCATCTTTCCTAGATACTCCGCAAATAAAACGGGCACGGCATTTCCTACTTGTCTATAACAAGAGTTCATAGACCCAATAAACTCAAAGTTTATTGGGAATGTTTGAATAAGCGCTTGTTCTCGAATTGACATTCTTCTATGATTTTTTGGATGCTGGATAGCACATACTCCGCCTTTTCCATTGCCACGTGCAAGTATGGTTGGTGACGGTTTGTCTGGGTCAGTTTTTCTGTGTCCTGTAAAGTTCCGGTTGGTCACTTTGTATTTTGAACAGATGTGATTGAATAAGTCATGAGACTCGTCTGGTTCTGGTATTCCATTAAGCGCCTCACCTATTGAAATCCAAGGCTTTAAATTCGTTCCTTTTTGTTTTTTTGGATTTATATGGGTTGCACTAGGGTAAAAATAATTTGCTTCTTCAGGTAAGTCTTTTCTAGTACCAGAGATTATTACACGCCAACGATTTTGAGGCACTCCATAGTCAGCAACATTAAACAACTGTTTCTGCACTCTATATCCAGCAGAAGAAAAGTCATTTTCTATTTTTTCTATCGCTTTTCCATCAGCAAGGCTCAATATACCTCTAACATTTTCAGCTAGAAAATAAGCCGGCTGTTTATCTTTAACTATACGAAGAAACTCTAGATACAGTCGATTTCGTTCATCTTCCTCAAAGCGCAATAAATTAGCTTGAGAAAAGCCTTGGCACGGAAACCCACCTATCACTACATCACAATCAGGAATACTTGTTAAAAAAACGTCTTCTATAGGGCTTAGAATTGCGTGAGAACCAAAGTTTTTAGTATATGTAGCCACAGAATCTTCGTCTATGTCATTTGCCCATATTACTTCATGGCCAGCTCGAATTAGGCCTAAATCTAGTCCGCCACATCCGGAGAATAGTGAAACAATCTTCATATTTTTTCATTTTTTATTAGTGTAATAGACTTACCCCAGTCCATTACAACATTTATCAAATTCATTGTCACGACAGAAATAGAATAAAAGAAAAGCCGCCAAGTCTTTGATTTTATTGATTGCTGGAGTAGGATTTGAACCTACGTCCTTTCAGGCTATGAGCCTGAATCTATATTTCCATATTTATTTTCCACAATGGTTATTATCCGACTATTGCTTATTTTTTATGTATGTTCTCATTGATCTTTTAATAAGTTTTGATCGCATACGATCAGGCAGGTTCGAGTAGAAGTCTTTAAGGCGTTGATCGACACGAAGGCTTGTATTGATCTTATCCCCTTTCTCGTCAAGCGCTGTAAGTTCCATACCATCCTTATACGAGGTTAAAGCCTTTCTACTAAACCACTCTGGACTGAAAGTGAATAGTTTTAAACAGCGTACTGATACACTAAACCAAATAATAAGTATAATATCCACTGTATTATCTTGTTTCGTGTAGTACCAAGGTCTTCAAAAATACAGTATTTATTTGAAAGATTATGTTCATCTGCTTTAATAAGAGAAATTTATCTGTAGAAAATCTATAAACCATGAGTAAAAGGCCAATGGAAAAAGAGAGTTTTAAGGGTAAAAAGATAACCGTGATGGGATTGGGGCTATTTGGAGGCGGTGTTGGCGCGGCCAAGTACCTTGCTTCTCAGGGTGCGGATGTGACGGTTACAGACCTGAAAAGTGCCGAGGAATTATCTGCTTCTATCAAACTACTTGAAAATCTGCCCGTTAAGCTCAAACTTGGCAAACACGAAGAAGAAGATTTTGTGAACGTGGATATGCTGGTTGTCAACCCTGCCGTGCCGAATGATTCAAGATTTTTGAAATTAGCACTTGAAAACAGTATACGTATCGATTCTGAGCTGAGTATTTTCTTCAGACTTTGTCCTGCACCCGTAATAGGGATTACAGGAAGTAATGGAAAATCTACAACCACATCGTTGTTGGGAAAGATGCTGAAGGATGCAGGCATTAAAATATGGGTTGGTGGGAATATAGGTATTTCATTACTGGAAAATCTTGAAAAAATCAAACCAGATGATGTTGTTGTACTTGAGATATCAAGTTTTCAGCTTGAATATCTCGCCAGGATAGAAATGAGTCCGCATATTAGCATAGTAACAAATATAGCTCCTAATCACCTTGACAGGCACAAGACCATGGAGAACTATATTGGTGCTAAAAAGGCAATTATTCACTATCAACAAGAGGACGATTACGCAATAATGAATTACGATGACCCGACATTGAAAAAATGGGAAGGCGAAAGCAGTGGCCGCCATCTATGGTTCAGCGCAGCAAGCGAGCTGGAGAATGGCGCTTTTCTTAAAAATAACGAACTCATTATTAATCATAATTCAAAGAGAACCGTTATCACCTGCTCAACTCAAATTAAGATAAAAGGGATTCATAACTGGCAAAATATAATGGCGGCATCATATGCAGCGATCTTAATGCATGCCGATGTAG
>JABHIW010000096.1 GCA_018670825.1 Candidatus Scalindua sp.
CTATGCATTACTCACCCTTGCGCCACTCGGCTTATATCCCGAAGGATATATCCTCGTTCGACTTGCATGCCTAATCCACGCCGCCAGCGTTCGTTCTGAGCCAAGATCAAACCCTTCATAAATTTAATAATGTACTCATTTACATCTTTTAACTACTCGCTCCTCTCCCCGCACCGACTTAACGGCAACAAGCAGAAGAACTTATAAGTTATACACCCAACGCTTTTATGTTGTCAATTTTCAATGAACAGAAGAGCGCATTGTAGACTGAAATTGAAAATTGTCAATAGAAAATAAAAATTTTAAATGGACACCATATAAACTTACTTTTATAAGTGCCTATCAGCAAAGACTATATAGCTGATTTATTTAATTGCATAACCTTAAAATTTAATTTCCAATCGCTCACAAATACAAAAGGTGCCCAGAAAAAATGTTATTAGTAGTAAAATCTTCATGTTCTCTTTAATAAGCACAAAATCACAATTCCTACCTGAATCTTTGGTAAAATCCCACCACTTAGCAACAAGCACATATTAACACTTAAATATTACCAAAAATTAAATAAAAAAATACTTGACTTCTGGGGCAAATATTGTATATTTCCAGAAAATATCTACAATATATTGAAGGAGGAAGCTAAATGCGTTTAGTATTAGAGGAATTTAGACATATAGGTATCCAATTCAGTCTGATTGTAATATTAACAATGGTATAGTTTTTACTTGTAAGGTTTGTTACATAAAATGGATGACAACTTAAGACGTCTAATGGCACAAATTGAGGCAGAGCAAGGTCTGCGACAACTAAACGAGATTCTTCCTCAGTGCATGGATTTACAAAGGACACTGGCAACGCTCATGCACAATTTCTATACCTCTCTTTGTAAAGAGGGCTTTACGAAACAGGAGTCTCTAGAAATAATTAAAGCGCTTGGCACAGGCTTAAACAGCAATTTGAATGACGAATTGTAACTTCGGGTGCTTTGCGCTGATCAAAACACACGTTAGTAAATAATTGACATACCCTTAAACACTCTTCAGTTTTTCCACACTCAAATACGAACAATCCGAAATCTCATGTAAACCTGCTAATAGTTAAATAGTATTTTTATTGTACAAGTAGTGTAATTAAGAGGAAAACTATAGTTGTTTTTATTATGGAAAAATGATATCAACTCAAAGATACTATTGTAAGAAAGCTATTCTAATAACGCTTATACTATTGTCAGCAATAAATGTATTCACAAAAACAAACTACGCTGCAAATACTGATATGATGAAAATATTTTGCATAATCCCGATAGGACATATTGACGACAAAACCCTACAACACACACAAAAGGAACTTGAAAAAAGATTTAATGTAATAGTAGAATGTGGAAGACAATTAGAAGAGCCTACTTATGCTTACCACAAGCATAAAAAGCAGTACAATTCTACAACGATATTAAAAAAAATATACAAATTAAAACTAACAGGATATGACAGGATATTGGGAATAGTCGATGTTGATTTGTATGTACCTGAACGTACATTTGTTTTCGGAGGAGCGGACGTAAAAAAGAAAGTATCCGTTATTTCTTTAACAAGGCTCAAACAGAAGTTCTACAATCTATCAGATGATTCTGCGCTATTTAATTATAGAACAATTATTGAAGCCGTCCACGAACTTGGACATACATATGGTCTTTACCATTGTAAAAATAATAAGTGCGTCATGTTTTTATCAAACACCATAAACGACACAGATCATAAAGGAGCAGATCTTTGCAGTAAATGCAAAGAAATCATGGAAAAGAAAAAAGACACTTTAAAACCAGAATAAATGGTATCCTCAAAAAAAATACAAAAACAGACGAAAGACGCCCCGGGGATAACCGCTAAAGATCTTGCAAAAAAACAGAGAGAAATTTCAGTTAGTGAGTTCTTCACAAAGAACAGACACTTGCTTGGTTTTGACAACCCCAGAAAAGCCTTGCTCACAACGATCAAGGAAGGAATCGACAACTCTCTGGACGCATGTGAAGAAGCGAAAATCCTCCCTGACATAAAAGTACAGATAAGCCACATAAATAAATCTGAAGATAGATTTATAGTTACCATTGAAGATAATGGCCCCGGCATCTTAAAAACACACATACCAAAGATTTTCGGCAAACTGCTTTACGGCTCAAAATTCCATACACTTAAGATGTCTAGAGGTCAGCAGGGAATAGGTATATCTGCAGCAGGCATGTATGGCCAGCTGACAACCGGCAAGCCGATACTGATAACGTCTAAAACGTCACCAATGGCGCCTGCACACCATTATAGCCTTGTCATTGACACGCAAAAGAATGAACCTAAAATTATAAAAGATGAGGTCGTCGATTACGAAGTCAAACGAGGCACAAAGGTAGTTATTGAATTAGAAGCAAGATACCAGAAAGGCCGGCAATCTGTTGATGGATACATTGAACAAACATCCATCGCCAACCCACATGCCGAGATAACATACATCAACCCAGAAGACAACGAAATAAAATATCCCAGAGCGTCAAAGGAACTGCCGATAGAACCGAAAGAGATAAAACCACATCCCTATGGTATTGAACTGGGAATATTGATAAAGATGCTGCATGATACAAAATCTAAAAATCTCCAATCCTGCCTTACGAATGATTTCTCCAGGGTAAGCACAAGAGTTGCAAATGCGATTTGCGAAAAGGCCGGTTTAAATGGAAAAGCCCGACCCTCAAGGATCGCAGTCCAGGAAGCAGATGCACTTTTCAAGGCTATCAAGTTAACCAAGATCATGAACCCCCCTACAGATTGCATCTCTCCAATTGGAGAAGACGCTATAATAAAAGGCCTAAAAAAACAGATCAATGCAGATTTTTTCACATCAAATACACGACCACCATCTGTGTATAGGGGCAACCCATTTCAGATTGAAGTAGGACTTGCATACGGAGGAGACCTGCCGGAAGAAGGCTTGATAAGATTGCTGAGATTTGCGAATAGAGTCCCTTTGCTGTATCAACAATCCGCGTGCGTCGTTACCGAATCAGCAATAAACACTTCATGGAGAAATTATGGACTGTCACAATCTACCGGGGCGCTCCCTTCCGGACCGATACTCCTGATGGTACACCTCGCATCTGTATGGGTACCTTTTACATCAGAAAGTAAAGAGGCAATCGCACATTACCCGGAGATTGAAAAAGAGATAAAACTGGCCCTGCAGGAATGCGGGCGCCACGTATCCACATTTATCAAAAGGAAAAAGAGAGCGGCTGAGGAATTAAAGAAGAAGTCATATATCAAGAAATACATACCTCACATTGGAATAGCACTAAAAGAAATACTAGACTTAAACGACAAGCAGGAACAAAAAATAATTAATAACCTGGCAGATGTCCTTGAAAGGAGCAGATCATGACAAAAACACTTAAGAAAATAGAAGAATCTGCTTCCACCATTCACAATAAGATCAATAAGAAACAAAAGCCCAGTATGGAGTTTCCCATTCGTTCGTTGAGCAATGTCAAATACACTCCAAAGAGAGGTTTTCTGGAACTTATAGGACAAAAAAAATCACGCACTTTAACGGTAAATACCGTAAAGACATTTGCCCAGACACTGAGGATAATGTCCCTTTCCAAAGAGCTAATTGAAAAAGATGATGTAGCCACAAAAAGGGAAGCCTATTATGTATCCAAAAACTGGGACGATGCACGCTTTGAAGAGCAGCCAGAATCAGATACCGTAATCGATGATGTCGAGGCGATGTTTGAAGTCAATAGAGAGCAATTGGGTTTTATCCCGGAAGAGAAGGGAGGAGATGTCGCCGGGAAACTGGTAGTAATAGACAAGGATCAGGACACGGGCAAACAACTCAAAATCGACTGCACTAAATTCGGTTCAGGTGCATACTCTATTCCCATTTCAACTGAGCATCTGAAATTCGAAACCAATGCAAAATTTATACTGGTAATAGAGACGGCCGGGATGTTTCAGAGGCTTGTAAAACACAATTACTGGAAAAAAGCAAACTGCATATTAATCTCCATGGGAGGCGTACCAACCAGGGCATGCAGGCGATTTATCAGGCGCTTGTCAGAAGGAAAAAAGATCCCTGTTTATGTCTTTGTTGATGGAGATCCTTATGGCATCAGCAACATATACAGAACCCTCAAGGTGGGGTCAGGAAATGCCGCACACATTAACCAGTATTTCTGCGTACCAAATGCACGATACCTTGGCATAACACCGCAGGATATCATTGATTACAAACTCCCGACCCATCCACTAAAAGACGTAGATATTAAGAGAGCAAAAGACGCCTTAAAGAACGACCCGTTTATAAAGCAGAGTAAAGAGTGGCAGAAAGCAATTAATCAGCTGTTAAAAATGGGTGTCAGAGCAGAGCAACAGGCGTTGGCAAAACATGGCCTAAACTATGTGATTGAAAAGTACCTTCCTCAAAAACTGAAGAAGGCAGACAGTTTTCTTCCATAGCAGGGAAAACCGTGAAATTTGATAATTATTAACACATATCACACATAAACCTCGTGGCAGGCTATCTGGTGTCCTCCCAAGATCTTCCTCAGTTCCGGTACCTCCTTCTTACACCTCTCTACCATTATCGGACAACGGGTATGGAAGCAACAACCCGAAGGTGGCGATGAGGGAGACGGCATATCTCCCTGAAGTAATACCCTGTCCTTACGTTTACCAGGAGTAATTTCAGGAATAGCAGAGAACAGCGCTTTAGTATACGGATGTTTAGGATCAGAGAAGAGAGTATCCCTGTCTGTCAACTCCATGATCTTGCCCAGATACATTACCGCGACTCTATCCGCAATATGTTCAACGACCGAAAGGTTATGCGCAATGAAGAGATAGCTCAGATTAAACTCTTTCTTTAAATCCGAAAGCAGATTCAACACCTGGGCCTGGACCGAAACATCTAAAGCCGACACCGCTTCATCACAAACAATAAATTTCGGACTAAGGGCTAAAGCCCGAGCAATTCCAATTCGCTGGCGCTGCCCACCGGAGAATTCATGGGGATGCCGTTTCGCGTAATCGGCAGACAACCCAACCTTCTCTAATAATTCTGCCGTCTTTTCACGCCTTTGTGTAGACGTTCCAATACGATGAATTGCCAAACCCTCAGAAATTAATTGCCCCACTGTCATGCGAGGATTTAAAGAAGAGAAAGGATCCTGGAAAATAATCTGCATTTTTTTGCGCAAATAAAAGAGAGAGAGCCTGTCAGCACTCAGAACATCTGTACCATAAAAATGAACACTACCTTCTGTGGCTGGAATTAAACGTAATATTGTCCGACCTATTGTAGTTTTGCCGCAGCCAGATTCACCTACCAGGGCCAACACTTCCCCGCTTGCAATATCAAAGCTCACCCCATCAACCGCTTTTACATGGCTGGTAGTTCTGGAAAACATCCCTTTCTTCGAAGTGAAGTACGTTTTGAGTCCTTTTACTTCCAGAAGATTCATTTCCCCTCCTCATATAAAAAGCAGGAAACATAATGATCTGTACTAACTTCCGTTATTTCAGGGTCCTTCTGTCGGCAAACATCCATGACGTGAGGACAACGGTCAGCAAAATGACATCCTTTTGGATAATTCTGAGGTTTCGGAACCTGTCCCGGAATCTCGTTTAATCTGTCTACTCGATTGCCCAATTGCGGGATGGCCTTAATGAGGCCCTGTGTATAAGGATGTTTAGGATTTTTGAATACTTCAATTACTCCTGCTTTCTCTACCACCTTGGACGCATACATCACCAACACTTCGTCAGCCACTTCCGCAACCACCGCCAGATCATGAGTGATCAATAAAATAGACATCCCTTCGGTTGACTGGAGCTGTTGCAAAAGGTCAAGTATCTGAGCCTGAATGGTCACATCAAGCGCAGTCGTCGGCTCATCCGCAATTAATACCTCCGGATTACAACTTAGAGCCATTGCTATCATGACGCGCTGTTTCATCCCCCCTGACATCTGGTGAGGATATTCATCAATTCGCATTTCAGCATCAGGAATACCGACTTTCGTAAGCATTTTGATAGCACGCTGCCTGGCCTCTTTTGGTTTAACCTTTTGATGAAGCACAATTGCTTCCACGATCTGATTGCCAATCGTGTAAACAGGATTGAGCGACGTCATCGGCTCCTGAAAAATCATGGCAATTTCATTACCACGGATATCACGCATCTCGTTTTCCGTCAGCTTGACGAGATTTTTTCCCTTGTAAAGAATCTCTCCGCTTTCAACTTTCCCCGGGGGCATCGGGATCAGGCGCATGATCGTATATGCCGTTACGGATTTACCACAACCGGATTCACCGACAACACAGAGTGTTTTCCCCTTCTTAAGAGTGAAATCAACTCCATCAACAGCCGGCACCACCCCTTCATCCGTATGGAAGTGGGTTTTCAGATTCCTGACCTCAAGGACGATATCGCTCATTTCTGCCCCCTCATTTTCGGATCCAGAGCATCCCTGAGCGTGTCGCCAAACAGATTCACTGGCAACACCAACGCCATCATAAATATAAATGCTCCCAACAGATTCCACCAGACTATCGGTTCTCGGGCCAGTTCCAGATTTGCCTGATTTATCATATTGCCCCAGCTAAAGGTGCTTTGTTCAACTCCAATCTTCAAATAACTCAAGACCGCCTCAGCCAGCACTAAATGGCTGAAACCCAGGACACTCGTTATCAGAACAAGATGAAAGATATTGGGAACAATATGCCTGAAGAGTATCCGAATACGACCCGATCCCAATGCAATAGCTCCCTGGACATAATCCAGCTCCCTGGTCTTCAAAGTCTCACCTCTAAGAAGCCGACAAAGGGAAGTCCAGCCGGTTATTCCCATAATCAAACAGAGGTTGAAAATACTTGCTCCCTGTATTAATATGTAAGCTGCGGCAATCAATATAAACGGGACAGACCCGACTGTTGAATAGACAAATTGTATCGACACATCCGGCCACCTCCCGAAATACCCCGCGATAACACCTAGGACCAGGGCTATCGGAATGGAGATCATGGTCGTAAATCCACCTATAATCAAACCCGTCCTGATCCCTTTAAGACAGATATACAGGACATCTCTTCCGACAACGTCCGTACCCAATAGATGTTTTCCCGGATAGTTAAGTTTCTCCTGATGCCAGACACTTTC
>JABHIW010000115.1 GCA_018670825.1 Candidatus Scalindua sp.
TATAATTCATTGTTGTACAACAACTTAAGGAATTGAATTGTATCAGTTTACTCCCAATTTGCAAGGGTTTCTACTGCCTCATACTATACATAACATACGACTATTATTACGCTTAGGAATTCCCGTACAGAAACTATTTATTAAATTTTTGTCTGTCCCTTATATTTCGACAAACAACATTTCACCCAATGCCTCACGTACTTCCTGATACGGGGACTTGATGATTTAAGTTTAACCACGGAAAGAGACGGAATACCACAGAGAAAAACAGATGATATTTTGGACGCAGATTTTTTCGGATAAAGACAGATACAAGCAAAACCAATTATCACGCTAAGCCGCCAAACATATCGGGTAGACTCGCCAAACGGAAAACAGATCATAAAACTCTTCACAGTTTTTTAAAAAAGGTGCTTTCCATAAAAGGTAGGTGTGGGGTACAGCAATTCTTGCCCACAAGCATCCTGCATGGTGCTGAATAACGATCATTGACAGCATGTAGCCAGCAGGCTACAATATGGGCGTGATTGAAATTTTCAAAACAGATAATTTCATTAAATGGCTCGACGGTTTGCGGGACATCCGTGCTCGTGCCCGTGTTTTGGTGAGAATTGAGATTAGCAGTCGGAAATCCTGGTGATGTTAAGCCCGTGGGAGAAGGCGTTTCTGAGTTGCGGATTGATTACGGGTTCGGTTTATTACAAACAGTAGGGGAGGAAGGTGGTAATTTTGCTGGCATGTGGTGACAAGCGTACTCAGACCAGGGATATTAAAACCGCCTTGCGTCTGGCAGAGAATTTATAGGAGAATATCATGGCTAAAACAATAACTACCCGATATGATGTCGCCGAGCATCTGCGTACCCCTGAGGAAATGGCTGCCTACCTTGAAGCTTGCCTTGAGGAGGCAGATGGTGATGCGGCATTCATTGCTAAAGCACTGGGAGATATCGCCCGGGCAAAGGGCATGTCTCAGGTGGCGCGTGATACTGGCCTATCTCGCGAAAGTCTTTACAAGGCGCTTTCCGGAGAACGAAGTCCGTGTTTCGACACAATCCTCAAAGTTATAAGAGCTCTTGGTTTGCAATTGCATGCAGAAGCAGCTCACGGAAATAGCTCAACAGACCTATAAGACGCTCCAACTGACGCTCATATTATGAACGGATAATACATCACACTTTGATTCGTGATTATCATGAAATGAGGGACATACACCATTTATCAAAATCTTGTCTGTCACGTTATTCTCGCCAAACAGCACGTCGTCCGCCCGGATAAATCCGTTCGGACGGGGGCAGGCCCGTCCTGACATACGAGGTCTAATGCTTCACGTATTCCTCGATACGGACAGAATCCTCAGAGAAAAAGATAGAAATTCCGGACACAGAGCCGCCAGTTTAAACAACTCCTGGTTTTCTGGCTTCCTTATAATAATTTTTCATTGTTTTATCTGAATGGTGCGAGGAGATGCGCATTGCCTAATCGCCAGCTTTTATTATCACTACCTGATGTTCTTAATAAGGTATTAGTATTAATAGCAATAAAAGAAATAACTATAAGGAAGCCAGGAATGCAGGAGGACAATAAAGCAATAAAATTATTTAATGACTGAGAATTGTACGTATTTTGTTTGCAATTTTAGTTTACAAGTTCAGAATGTTATTGTTGGATGGAAAGCCTGTCAAAGTGTGACCTTTTCTCATTAGTGAATGCAGAGAAATATAGAGAAGATTTTGGACGCAGATTTTCGCGGATAAAGACAGATAAAAAAACTCTCGCAATGAAGGAGGTAACAGGAACGATTTAATTGAGAGAGTGCTATACATGGCAATCAAAGTACGAGGGGCAAAAAGAAACTGCTGCACCGACAGAGTTTTCAACTTTGCATTCAGGCAAAGATTAATCGTCCTTTTGGCTCAGGTATTTTAAGGCCGTCTTCTCTGGCTGTCTCCATCCAGAATTGTACCGCATTTTCAGCATTTTCAATTGCCTCTTTCTTTGTATTGCCGTGAGCAGTACAGCCTTGTAATTCAGGGACATCAACAATAAATATTTTATCTGTTTTGTCCCAATACAAAATCATTTCGTATTGTGATTCATTCATTGTCTTCATTAATTATAAATTTATAATTTGTTAATATTTTCCTTATCTGCTTTATCTGATATCCTTTTGCCATTGAACCCTCAGCCTGAAGGTTTATGCGTTTGATTATACCATCTTTAGTAAAAGAATAGGTTTACAAGGATTTACTACTCTTTAAGCTTTATCATAAACCGTCCTTCTTCGGCGTGCATCTCTTCAACCCCTTCTGAAAACGTTTTCCAGAACTCTGCATCCTGTCCAAACTCTTTGATTAAATCAACATTTTTCAACCCACCCAGCCAGGCATTCGGAATCGGTATACCCATTACGCTTACACCCTTCAACATCACAATAGGGTGTGAGTTCTTAAATGCCAACTCCATGCCTGACGCAACCTTGATAGTTTTCCCACCGATAACCGGGAATTCCCTGTCTACTGGTATTAGTAACTTAACACTTACGAGGTTATCCGATAAATCTATGACTATTTTGTCAGACAAATCGGTGTTTTTAGCTAACAGTGCGTTCAATTCGCGCTCGGTTAATCTGATCACCCTCTCAATATTTTCAGAATATTTTTCCGGAGTCAAATTCTTCGCCCGGGTTTCTTTCGAAGTGTCAGCATTGAGTTTTGAAGACCCAAGACCCTGGAACATTTTTAACTTCTGGCTCAGAACGCTCTCTTCCTTTTGAGATAATACTACAGGCCTGAATTTTTTTGGAAAAATATAACCATTAATAATCCAGACTGTTACGCCAACGGATATTAAAATGGTAACAAGGATTAAGCCAAGAACTGACAAAGAACCCATTCCCTTTTTCTTTTTCCGAATATTCTCCATTTTACTATTAATCCAGTGATTAGATTTGATCATTATGCTTTACCGGTGCAATTTTGACATTACTCTTCCAATATTGTAGCATGCCAGACTGTACTGTATTTACAGAAACGGTCTGGAGATGAATAATCAGGCAAGTGCGGCTGGTTTACGTGTTTTTGGGATTTGCGTGCCCTTTGTAATCAAGGTAATTTCGATTATATTAAATTATGTAATACTAATCGTTCTGTTTCAGCGCACGCTCAGCTTTACGTAACTCTTTCTTTTTCTGTTTCGCAAGTTTTTTAGCTTTACGTTCAGCTTTAAGTCTCTCCTTTTCTTTTCTTCTTGCAAGTTTTTTAGTTTTTCTCTCTGCTTTGCGTAGCTCTCTCTTCTTCTGTTTCGCAAGTTTATTAGATTTACGCTCTGCTCTAAGTCTTTCCTTCTTTTTTTTTCTTGTAAGTTTTTTAGCCTCTCTCTCCTCCCTACGCAGTGCCTTCATTTGCTTATTTGTGATCTTTTTCGCTTCAACTTCTGCCTTGTAGATTTCTCTATCTGATGCTTTTGCGGCCTTTTCAGCCTCACGTGCTGCTTTACGCAGCTCTTTTTCTGCTTTTCTTTCAGCCTTTCTGATTTCGTGTTCTGCCTGCTTTTCTTCAACCCGCTCCGGTTTTCCTGCCCATTCAGGCTTATCAGCAACGGCCAGATTAGAAATTAGAGAAAAACAGCAAAAACATACGATAGCCGATATTATTTTATTCACAATCCTGTTACCCCTTCTTATCTTAAAATTAGAAATTAATATTAACTGAAATCATCCGCAAATTATCCCATATATCAACATAAAATCAATAAGTAAAAACGTAACTAAAATGAGCAGTAATCTGAATATATTCAATCAATTAAATAATATCGGTCTTTTGGAAATGAGTGACGTTATTGGTGGGTCAAATTTGCCGAATATATTGTAACTGTTTCTATTCATACTTTTGTAATATTTTCAATTGTCAATATTTTTCGTCACCAAACTTATTGGAAAAAATATAGATTCTATTGCCAGGATCAACCGTTTGGCTTAATTACTTGATTTTATAACATGCATAATCTAGAATGATTTCCCCCTCTCTTTATGAGAAACAGATACTGGAAAAACATGTACATTTAGACTGTTTATTTGGCCCGGTTACCGGTTATGAGTGGAGATACTTAAACTTGGTCAGAAGACATGCTAAAACCGGTTTGGCTTTTAGTCCCGGACAAAAGGCGCCGAGGACTTTGTCCGAAAACTATTTTGAGATGGGTATTAAGTGATATTAATAGAACAGTGTTTATTATAGGTAAACTTAGAATAATAGTAGAAAGTATTGCGGAGTAATTATGAGAAATAACATTGTACATGTAGGTGCGCACGAGCTTCAGTATGAGATACGTGAAATAGTAGCGGTTGGGAATAGTCTGAAAGGTATGGGGTTGGATATCTGCTGGGAGAATATTGGTGATCCCGTTCTAAAGGGGGAAAAGATCCCGTCATGGATCAAGGGGGTGATAAAGGATGCTGTTGATATAGATTCTTCTTTTGCTTACAGCCCTACAAAAGGGCTGGATGAAACAAGGGCATTTCTTGCAGAAATATGTAATAAACGAAAAAAGGTACAGATAACAGAAGAGGATATTATTTTCTTTAATGGAATTGGTGATGCAATTTCCAAGGTCTATAACTACTTAAGGAGAGAAGCGCGTGTAATCGGCCCATCGCCTGCTTATTCTACCCATTCGTCAACAGAGGCAGCTCACGCCGGTGAAGACCATATAATGTATAAATTAGATCCGGAAAATAACTGGCTTCCTGATATTGATGATCTACGCAGTAAAATACAAAACGATAAATCAATCTCAGGAATATTAATGATAAATCCAAACAATCCGGCAAGTACGGTATATTCAAGGGATGTAATGGTGGAGATCGTAAGAATTGCGGAAGAGTTTGATCTGTTTATCATTTGCGACGAGATCTATTTAGAAATTACGTATAACGGAAAAACATCTACACCGTTAAGTGATGTTATCAATGGGGTATGCGGGATATCAATGCGGGGGATTTCAAAGGAACTTCCATGGCCGGGAGCAAGATGTGGTTGGATAGAGGTATATAACAGAGATAAGGATCCAATGTTCAACACTTATATTGAAACAATATTGAATGCAAAAATGCTGGAAGTTTGTTCGACGACACTTCCCCAGACGGTTATACCGACCTTACTGTCTGATCCAAGGTATAAAGAATATCATGCCAAAAGGAATAGACAATATGAAGCGAAGTCTAAATTTGCTTATGATGCTCTAATTGGGGTAGACGGTATAATAGTGAATCAAACCGATGGCGCATTTTACATGACGGTTGCTTTTAAAGATGGTGTGTTGAGTGATAAACAAAAGCTTGAGATTGGCAATGATAAAATAAGGGATTATATTGAAGCTATCGTGGTGGATGTTGCTCTTGATAAGAGGTTTGTTTATTACCTGTTGGGCACCACAGGTATTTGTGTGGTCCCATTAACCGGTTTTAGCTGTGACCGTTTCGGATTCAGGGTAACATTGTTAGAGACAGATATGGAAAAATTCGAATGGATATTTAAAACTATTGCTGAAAAGGCAGAGGCTTATTTAAATTCCTGATTCTTTAAAGCGTTACTGTTAACAGGCTACAAATCACATTATTACTTATACTATAGGATATTCAAAGTTACTTGAAATTGTCATCGGGTAACATGCCCAAGTCCCTGCCATACTTTTCCTGCTTAAGCATCATTTATTAATGATTATTTCTGAGTTTGATCTGATTAGCAGAAACCCCATATTTTTTGATAGATGCGTAATTAATGCGCAAATCCCTCGTCTTAAAAACCTATGGTGCGAAAATTTAGCGCAACGCATAAAGTGGATAATCTCTCCAATGTTATTTTGTATTTTTATTAACAAGCAGTAACATACTGATACTTCATGCCTTACGAATATATGGTCTGTTTTGATAATGAATAATTTCGTAATGGTATAGGCTTTGCTTTCAGATCAGAGTAATAAATTTTTTAATTCTTTTTCGGAGGGATAAGTTATGGCAGTATCAGCAAGTGATTTTGTAGATAAGTTGCAGGAAGATTGTTTGAAACACCCGGCACTGAACCACTCATATTTGAATAGGTTTAAAAACAAAGAACTAAACAAGGCTCAGGTCAAAATATTTGCCGAACAGTACTATTGTTTCTCTCGCCATTTTTCCAGGTATCTAGCTGCTTTGATAGCTATTGTTCCAGATGAAGGAGCGAGAGCTCCCTTAATTAAAAATCTTGGTGAAGAATACGGTGCTCGGCAGGAAGAGAACAGGGATATGGATCCGGAACTGACACATCCCGCAATATTCAGGGCATTTTTGAGGTCTGTTGGTATCGACACATCACCAGAAGCGCTTGAGGCAATCAAGCCGCTGCCGGAAACAAAGCTTTTTGTTGATAAGTATCTGAATATCAGATACTTGAATTACATTGA
>JABHIW010000165.1 GCA_018670825.1 Candidatus Scalindua sp.
AATTTCTTGTACTATGTATGTAAAGTTTTCAAAGCTATTGCGTGCTAAAATCTTAATTTGTCTTGTTTTTCTGCTTTTACTCAGCCATGGAGTATGTTCTGGCGGTGAAGTTGAGGAATTAAGAAAAGATCTTTTAGAATTAGAGAAGATTGCAAATCCATTTGTACGGATTTTTCAAAAAGTATCACGCCTGGTGGCACCTTCAGTAGTAAGCATTGTAGCGGAAGGTGCTTATGGAACATCTACGAACCCCCATGGAGAAGGGATTGCTCCTTTTTCCTCTCCTGATGGTAACAATAATAAATCCCCGAATTCTAACAAGCCAAGTTTTGGTTCCGGAATAGTAATAAAAAAGACCGGGTATATCCTTACCAATTTTCATGTTGTAAGTGGTTTTGAAAACGGAAAAATTACGGTAACAATGTACAATGGCGACAAGTTTGATGCTGCAATAATTGGCAAGGACCCAAACACTGATCTGGCAATCTTGAAGATTGCGGGTGAAGATCTCCGAGAAGCTACTCTTGGAGATCCAAAGAGTGTAAATGTTGGAGACTGGGTTATTGCCATCGGCAATCCATTTGGATACAGCCAGACCGTTTCTGCGGGTATAGTAAGCGCGATAGGAAGAACGCATATTACTCCATTTGCCAAACCTTTTGCATACGAAGATTTTATTCAGACAGATGCCGCGATTAATCCGGGTAACAGTGGTGGTCCACTGGTAAATCTGCGTGGTGAGATTATCGGGGTTAATTCTGCTATCGCGACACGTACAGGAGGGTTTCAAGGCGTAGGGTTTGCGATATCCATGGAAATTGCAAATGAGGTCATTTCAGACCTTATTGAAAAAGGCAGGGTTGTAAGAGGTTATCTGGGAGTTGGACTTCAGGATATCAATGACAGCTTGGCCGCATATTTGAATCTAAGCAGTAAAAGCGATGTATTGAGAGAATTTCGGCTCGATTCAGATAAAGGTGCTTTCATATCCGAGGTGTGGCAGGATACTCCCGCATCAAAAGGAAACATTTTTCCTGGTGATGTTATCATTGAGTTCGGCGGGCGCAAAATCATGAATATAGATGATCTGCAGAAAGCCATAAGAGTTTCGGAAGTTGACAGTGATGTTGCGGTAACGGTTGTACGTAACAAAAAAGAAGAATTATTGACAATCAATATTGATGAGCAACCAGGAAATATGTCCGGGCGTACGTATGTAACCGTTAGGAATCTTACTGCGCAAACAAGCCTCTACGTAGGTTTAGCGGTAGAAACTCTGCCCTCGGAAGATGAGGAAGGGCATGGGGTACTTGTAAGACACGTTGTAAGTGGTAGCCCGGCAGAAAGGGCAGGTATATTGCCCGGTGACATAATATTAAGAGTTGGTTCCAGCGATGTTAAGACTGCCAGTGAGTTTCAGTCTGTATTGAAGACGTTTGTAGAGACAAAGGTAACTGTTTCCATGTTTATCAAATCAAAGGGGTATGTTACTTTGAAGTATTAGCTCTTTTTCCCACTCGCGAAAGAACTGCTTATTTTTTCTTTTTAGGGGCAGTCTTTGTCTTTCTTTTTCCTCCCCTTGCTTTCTTTTCAGGCGTTTTTTCAGCAAGGTCAAGACACTCTTTAAGAGTCAGGTCCTTAGGTTCTTTGTCCTTAGGTATTTTGACATTCTTTTTGCCCATTTTTATATAAGGTCCGTACCTGCCGTTTAACACTTGCACGTCAGGGTTTTCGTCAAATGACTTGATGAATTTTTCAGCATCAACTTTGCGTTTGGCTTCTATTAATTCAATGGCCCTGTCTTGTTCGACGGTATAGGGGTCATCATCACCGGTTAACGAAACAAATTTACTGTCATGTCGAATATACGGTCCAAACCTGCCAATTGCGGCAGTAATTACTTTGTCCTCATACGTACCAACTTCTCTCGGTAGTTTAAATAAGTTAACGGCTTCCTCAAAAGTGATGGATTCCAGTAACTGCCCCTTAAGCAGACTAGCATATTTAGGTTTTTCTTCTTCTTCAAGTTCCTCAGGAGTTCCAATTTGAGCCATAGGGCCGTATGGCCCTAATCTGACCAATAGGGTCCTTCCCGTTTTGGGGTCCTTACCAAGTTCTCTTGAGGTATCTACTTCTGACCGATCTATTGCCTCCGTAGCTTCCACCTTTTCGTGAAAGCTTCCATAAAATGCGCCAATCATTTTATCCCATTCCAGCTTTCCGGTGGCAATATCATCAAATTCCTTTTCTATGGAAGCAGTAAACGAGTAGTCTGTAACCCTTGAAAAGTTTTTAACCAAAAAGTCGTTGACGATCCTGGCAACGTCTGTTGGGAATAGTTTGGCTTTTTCAGCACCGGTAATTTCCGTTCTTGTGAAGGAATTAACTTCGTCATTTGCCAGGATCATTTCCAGATAATGTCTTTCCTGGCCATCTCTGTGTTCCTTGAGTACATATCCTCTTTTTTGTATGGTAGAGATGGTAGGGGCATAGGTAGATGGCCTGCCGATACCCATTTCCTCCAATTTCTTAACAAGGCTTGCTTCTGTAAACCTTGCAGGGGATCTTGTAAACCTTTGAACAGCTCTCATTTTGTCAAGGTCAAGTATTTGTCCAACTTTTAGCGGAGGTAAAATTCCTTTGCTTTCCTCTTCATCCTTTTCATCAACGGTTGATTCAAGGTAAACCTTGAGGAATCCTTCGAATGTGATGACCTCACCTGTGGCCTTCATGGTTTGGGGAACAGTGGAAATACCGATTTTCGCAGTGGTTCTCTCTATACGGGCATTAGCCATTTGTGATGCAATTGCCCGTTTCCATATCAACTCATAAAGGCGTGTCTGATTTCTGTCAGCGCCTGCGCTTTTCTCTGAAAATTCTGTAGGTCTGATAGCTTCATGAGCTTCCTGAGCGGAACTGGACTTGGTAGTGTATTGTCTTGTCTCTGAATATTCGGCACCATATGCAGAAATTATTTCCTTTGCAGCGTTGTCTAAAGCTAATTGTGAAAGACTGACAGAATCTGTCCTCATATAGGTGATCTTACCTGATTCATATAAACGTTGGGCCAGAGTCATCGTCTGCGCTACAGAAAAACCGAGTTTAAGACTGGCTTCCTGTTGTAGTGTAGAAGTGGTAAAGGGAGCAGCCGGTTTTTTCTGCCCCGGTTTTTTCTCTAAATTATCTATTGAGAAAGTAGCTCCAATACATTTGGTTAAGAATTCCAGCGCTTCCTTTTCAGAAGAAAACCTTTCAGATAACTCCGCCTTCAATACTTTATTATCCTCAACCAGGAACTCAGCACTGACTTTGAAGAACGACTGAGTATCAAATTGTTCAATTTCACGTTCTCTTTCTACTACCATTCTTACGGCAACAGACTGGACTCTTCCTGCAGAAAGACCTCGTTGGATTTTTTTCCATAAAATGGGGGACAATTCAAATCCTACAAGTCTGTCCAAAATCCTCCTGGCCTGCTGCGCATTGACGAGATCGATATCAATAGTTCTTGGTGACTCAATGGCATTAAGTATTGCCTGTTTGGTGATTTCTCCAAAAACAATTCTGCGTGTATTCTTTTCATCTAACTTAAGCGCTTCATACAAGTGCCATGATATCGCCTCTCCTTCACGGTCATCATCAGTGGCCAGCCATACAACTTCTGCTTTCTTTGCTGATTTTTTCAGTTCTTTTATAACATCTTTTTTCTCTTTAGGGATTTCATATGTAGGTTGAAATCCATTTTTTGTGTCAATAGCGCTATTAGACTTGGGAAGATCCCGGACATGGCCGAAACATGATTTTACGGTAAAGTCCTTTCCAAGATAACCTTCAATTGTTTTCGCTTTTGCCGGTGACTCTACTATTACAAGGTTTTTATCCATAGAATAATTCTATTAATTTTTTGAAGACCCAAAATGAAAATATATTCTTAAGCTAAGGCCCAAAATTAAAACAAAGGTGTTTGTTAGTGTCAAGGGTTTTCCCGTTAAAAGCTTTTTGTGCTGTTTTCAGCATATATATTTGGCCTGATTATAAATTTTTACAAAAAGCAGTTGATAGTTACTCCGTTGCTTTATATAATTCAACGTTCGAATCTGTTCAGTATTCTAAGAATTGCTTTGCTAATGCGTTTTCCGCACTTAGCTTATAAGTGTGTGTAGAACATATAAAATGAGAGGTATCTAATGGCTGCAACAAGTTGGTTTAGAAGAAATCAGAAAAAACTCCTGGGTATTCTGGTTGTTTTTTTAATGGTAATATGGGGGATTGGCCCTGCGGCAGAATATATAATCCCAAAACCTGGTGTCGGGGAAATCCTTGGCCAGAAAATCACGCAAGACCAGTTTAGTGATACTGCTACCAGATGGGCAAGGATTTTTTTCAGAGAGTCTAAAGAGCCTGTTGCCCAACAGGTCTGGAGACAGATGGCGCTTTTTGGTCAGGCGGAGAACATGGGAATAGTTATTACTAAAGATGAACTTGCACAAGAAATACGTAATTTTTTCCCTGTTGACCCTCGTATATTTGAAGACAAAGACGGTTTCAGACGTATGCTTGGATCAGCATTTCATTTGACGGAACCACAGTTTAAAAAAACTATAAAAGAATATCTTTTATCTCGTAAGCTTCAATACCTTTTAAAAAGTTCAGTGAAGGTTACCAGTGACGAGGCACTCCAACGATATCTCAAAGAAAACGAACAGATAAAAATTAAATATGCGGCCCTTAACGCCAGGGACTTTACCGGTCAAGTTGAAATCAAAGAAGATGAGATTAAAACTTTTTACGATAAATATAGTGAAAATTATCCAAATTTTGATGAGGGGATATGGGGCTATAAAGAACCGGAAAAGGTTAAAATAGAATATATAATAGCAAGGTCCGACGTAATAGAAAAACAGATTGATATCACTGATGAAAAAATGCAGAAATATTATGAAGACAAAAAGGACGTTATGTTTAAGAAAGAAAATGTGAAAAACCCTGAAGGTGAAAATTCAGATGAAGCTTCTGTGTCACAATTTAAGCCTTTTGATGAAGTAAAAACACAGATTAAAGATAATATATTTTTTAGAGAGCGTGAAGCATTGGCAAACAAAATAATCGCTGATGTAGATAATGAAATATATGAAAATATTGATAAAGAAGGTTTTATCAGTTTTGCTAAACTTGCTGAGAAATATAGCCTTTCGCATATAGTACCAACAAATCAGCATAACGGGACAAACTATTTCACAAAAGACGAATTGAAGGAAGTGATTATCGATCTTCCACAATTCCCTCAGCAAGTATTTGAAAGGGAAGTAAATGATCCATCGACACCAATAGGTTCTACGGAAGGCAAATTGATTTTTCGGGTAATTGAAAAAATCGAACCGCGCATACCTTCATATGAAGAAGTCCATGATAAGGTTGCCGAAGACCTACGTTATGAAAAAGCATTTGAAGAGGCGGAAAAGTTAGCGGAAAAATGTCTTGAAAAAATAAATCAGGCATCCCTGGAAGAGGGCATAAAATCTATTGAAAACGATGCCGGCAAACTGGCAATAATAGAGACAAAATATGTCAGTAGACCGGGTATCATTAGTGAAGATGCTGATACCGAAATTTTGGGTTCGGAAAGAGCTGTAATTCCTGAAACAGCTTTTAGCTTAAAAGTTGGTGGATCAGCCATTGTAACTGAAAGTAGAGGCGAAAAAATATGTTATGTAGTAAAACTGGTAGAGAGAAAACGGGTTGACTCAAAAAAATTCGAAGAAGAAAAAGATGTAATAATGGAACAATATCTTATGGAAAAACAGTTTGTATTTTCATCTGAATGGGAATCCTGGATAAGCACAAAGACCCAATTAGGTAAAAGTAAAAGCTAAAAGCTGAATATACATTTTCTGTAATATGCAAATAATAGTGGAAAAGCTGTGTAAATGGTAAGGGCGGGTATATTAGCCCGCTATTTATATGTTACACACATACAAGAGGTTCAAATTTGGATACAATTTTTGGTATCAAGCAGATACAAAAAAAGCTTACTTGGCCTGTTGTTACATTAGGAGTATTTGACGGTGTTCATTTAGGCCATCAAAAGGTTATCCAAAAAACTATAAATCTGGCGAACGAAAAAAATGGCGAATCAATAATCTTAACTTTTGATCGCCACCCTAAAAGCTTTCTTTCACAGACGCAACAGTCTTGTATTACGTCACTGGAACATAGATTAGTATTGTTTGAACAACTTGGCGTTGATACATCGGTGGTGTTGGAATTTAATAAAAAAATTGCAGAAATCAGCGCCGAAGATTTTATATCTGATATAATGTATGAGTGGTTGGGAGCGAAAGTTGTCGTACTCGGATTTAACTGTTCATTTGGTAAGGACAGAAGGGGTGATGCATCAATGGTCCGTGATTATTCTGAAAAATACGGATTTGAAGTAATTACTTGCGATCCTGCAGAATTTGAAGGCGAAATAACAAGCAGTACAATAATAAGAAAACATATTATTCAAGGTAACTTACAGAAGGCAAGAGGAATGCTGGGCAGGCGTGTTTCAGTATTCGGCACGGTTATAAAAGGCTCTGGACGGGGAAAGGGTTTAGGGTTTCCCACTGCCAATCTTAATCTTCACCATGAGATAAAACCTCCTTCCGGGGTATATGCGACTAAGGCATTTCTGGAAGGAAAAGAATATAGTGCCATAACCAATATAGGAACTTGTCCTACATTTAGAGATGGCGCACATAATGATGAACCTGTAGTAGAAGTCCACATTATTGACTTTAATGAATCAATTTATGGAAAGGATCTGGAAGTCCAATTCCTTTATAAATTGAGAGAAGAAACCCGGTTTGAAAGCGCTGACGAATTAAAGTTGCAATTAGAACGAGACAAGATGAGATTTATGAACAGGTCTTCTGAGAAGGTTTTTGCAGAGTAGGGAGCAATTCACAAATGGACCCTTCTCTTCGTAAGTAGTAAATAGTAAGGGCAGATAGCTCAGTCGGTAGAGCACTGGATTGAAAATCCAGGTGTCGCCGGTTCGATTCCGGCTCTGCCCACCACATTAGTAAAGTAGTATCTTCTTTTTTGTTTTCCATAAATCCCCCCTCCTTTTAAGGGGGAGATTTATGGAAGAATTAAATTATTAAGTAGAAAAATAATAATACCGTGTCACGGTAAAAACCGAACAGGAAGTAATAAGGCGGGAAGTTTCAATAATAAGGAATTGCTTTAGTGTTAAGAATAAGAAATACTTTTAAAATTCTTTGGATAGTAATTTTTATTTTCTCTTTAAGTCCATGCTATTTGCATGCACAAAAAGAGGAAAAACTTGATCCGGATATTTTTTATCAGGATTTTGAAGAGTTTATAAGCATTATAAAGGAAATACAGGATAAATACGTTGATGAAGTTGGGCTGAGGGCATTACTCATGGATGCTTATAAGGGAATGCTTGCCGGCCTGGACCCTCATAGTCAATTCATTGATGCAAAAAGTCTTGAGGAGTTAAAGATTGAAACAGAAGGAGAATTCGATGGTCTGGGCATTGAAGTCATTGTAAAGGATGGGTTTTTAACGGTATTGACGCCTATTGTTGATTCGCCGGCCTTTCGTGCAGGTGTATATATCGGAGACATAATAATCAAAATCGATGGGAAAACAACGAAAAACATTTCGATTAGTGAGGCTATTGAAATGCTCCGTGGTAAAACTCATACTGAGGTTACATTAACTGTTGTGCATGAGGGAGAAAGCGAACCGGTCGACATAACTATTAAACGTGCAAAAATCCACCTTAACAGTACGCGTGGTACAAGGATCGTTGACGAAGAAGGAAAGATAGGTTACGTCGCAGTTACCAGTTTTCAAGACAACACGGCAACAGATCTGGACGCTGCGGTTAAAGAATTAGAAAACCAGGGAATGGAATCCCTGATCCTGGATCTTCGATTTAATCCGGGTGGTCTCTTGAATATTGCAGTAGACATGTCTGACCGGTTTATTAAAAAAGGCGTGATAGTATCCACAAAAGGCAGGCACAAATCACAACTACGCGAATATAACGCGCATAGATCAAAAACATATAAAAAATTTTCACTGGTGATATTAGTTAATAGTGGCAGTGCCAGCGCCTCGGAAATTGTTGCGGGAGCTGTTAAAGACCATAAACGTGGACTTTTGCTGGGAACAAAAACTTTTGGTAAAGGCTCAGTTCAGAGTTTGATATTAATAAAAAACAAAAAATCTGCACTGAAGCTGACAACAGCTAAATACTATACACCATCCGGGACCATGATTGATGGAGTCGGTATTGAACCGGATATAAAGGTGGATCTTACTAAAAAGGAAGTAAGAGGATTGCACCGGCACCTGGCCAGGGTAAATGCTGCAGATATACGTACGAATGGCAAAGCTGAACCATTAGAAACTAATGGTGATGATAAAGAAATATTTGTTGATAAACAGCTTGCCAGGGCAATTGACGTTTTGAAAGGTATAAGTGTTGATTCCAAGAACAACTAGAACTTATAAATAAGTGCCTAAAGTGTGAAGTGGACTAAAGTTAGAAAAGAGGCAAGAGATATTAATTTTTAAATAATACATATTCATCTTTCCTCAATTTTAGCTAACTTAACACTTTAGGCACTTTTAACTTTTTCTGAGACTCAAAAAAACTTTCTGAAGCTTAATATAGACGCTGTTTTCAACGCCTAAAGACCCCCACCTCAATACATATGATAATTCTCGGTATCGAAACCTCTTGTGATGAAACGTCTGCTGCAGTAGTGGAAGATGGTAAAAACGTCCATTCAAACATAGTTGCATCTCAACAAGATCTTCACTCAAAATTTGGTGGTGTGGTTCCGGAAATCGCTTGTCGTGCGCACACGGATACGATTATAACAGTAATTGACAAAGCCATTACAGAAGCTAATATAAAGATGGGTGATATAGACGCAATATCGGTGGCAAATACACCGGGTCTTATAGGTGCGCTATTAATTGGACTTACGGCAGCCAAGACGCTAAGCTGGATATTAAAAAAACCTCTCATAACGGTCAATCATCTTCACGCTCATATTTATGCGAGTAAAATAGAATATGAAATTATTGAATATCCTGCTATCAGTCTTGTGGTATCGGGTGGACATACATCTCTATTTCTGACACATAGTGAAACAAATTACGAGTCGGTCGGCGGGACGATAGATGATGCGGCAGGAGAAGCGTTTGATAAAGTTGGAAAAATCTTAGGTTTAGATTATCCTGCCGGACCGGAGATCGATACTATTTCGCAAAAAGGTAATGAGAAAGCGATCAGATTTCCCCGGTCTTATTTGAAAAAAGGCTCTCTTGATTTTAGTTTTAGCGGTTTAAAAACAGCAGTCTTGTATCACTGCATGGGTCAGGATTCAAGGAATACTCCTGAAATATCAAAACTAACAGACCAGGAAATTGCAGATATTGCTGCAAGTTTTCAGGAAGCGGTAGTTGATGTTTTAGTAGACAAAACTATTTTTGCAGCGACTAAGTTTTCTACCAAAAGTATAATCATTGGTGGTGGCGTTGCTTGCAACTCAAGACTAAGACAGAGGCTTACCGATGCGGCAAAGCGGCGTGATATACCACTGTTTTATCCTTCAAAGAAACTATGTATGGATAACGCTGCTATGGTAGCGGGACTGGCATTCCATAAGTATCGAGAGAAGAAGTTTTCCCGTCTTGACGTTGAGGCAATGCCATAGTAAATATATTTGTAAGGCGTAGAGGCATGATTTATCGTGCCTCACAAACAAGGGTTTGGTAAATCAAATCACTACACTATACGAACAATGAACGATAACACTATCAAGAAACTTTTGACAAAAGTAAAAAAAGGTGATCTTACAATAGAGAATGCCTTAGAGAGCTTTAAAGAATTACCCTATAAAGATCTGGGGTTTGCCAAAGTTGATAACCACCGAACCATACGTTGCGGTTTTCCTGAAGTGATATTTTGCGAGGGAAAGACTCCTGAACAAGTCCTAAAAATTGCCAGCCAGATCATTAAACACGGGGCTGATCTATTGGCAACACGCGCAAACGAAGAGATATTTAAATGTGTATCTCAACAACATAAGAATGCCAGATATAATGACAAAGCCAGGACAATCGTTATTAAGAAATCCCGCTCAAAAAAGAAGAAGGGGTTAATATTGATTGTAACTGCCGGTACCTCAGATATTCCTGTCGCTGAGGAAGCAAGGGAGACTGCGGAAATAATGGGAAACAATGTAAAGGTACTTTATGATGTTGGAGTTGCCGGTATACATCGCCTGCTTAGTAAACAGAAGGATATCACAGAGGCCAAAGTGCTCATAGTGGTTGCGGGGATGGAAGGGGCGCTTGCCAGCGTGGTGGGAGGAATGGTAGCCCGTCCTGTTATAGGCGTGCCAACGAGTGTGGGATATGGTACCAGTTTCGGCGGTGTTACTCCGCTTTTAGCAATGTTAAACAGTTGTGCCGCAAATGTTACTGTTGTTAATATCGATAACGGTTTTGGCGCAGCTTACGTTGCATCCCTGATAAATAGTACTAAATAAATTCTATCAATTTAATTGTTAGGCAATTTTAATTTCTAAGAAGCATATGATTAAAATAAAAAACCTGCCTGAATTAAATCCAAGGAAAAGCAACACACACAAAGGCAGCTATGGTCGTGTTTTAGTACTTGCCGGTTCGCCTGGTATGACAGGTGCAGCATATCTCTGCTCAAAAACTGCATTAAGGAGCGGGTCGGGTATTGTTACATTGGGTATACCTGAAAGCCTGAATCCTGTGATGGAAGTAAAGCTTACTTGCGTGATGACTCGTCCCCTGCCGGAAACAAAGGCTTCTACATTATCTAATAAAGCCAGAAAAGAGATTATGAAGTTGTGTGAGGCGCATGATGTTGTCGCTTTGGGACCGGGCCTTTCTCAACAACCGGAGACGAGAGGACTTATCCTCTGGTTAATAAAAAATATAGACCGAGACATAGTAATTGATGCCGACGGACTTAATGCGCTTACAGATAATGTGAGTGTGTTACATAAGATAAAAAAAAACGCGGTATTAACACCCCATCCCGGAGAGATGTCACGCTTAACAGGCCTTGGTTCGGCAAAGGATGTGCAAAAAGAGAGGCTGAGCACGGCTACGCAGTTTGTTCAATCAATCCGGAAAAAATTGAGTGACGAAAAAAAACTCATCCTGGTATTAAAGGGTGATAAAACGATAGTGGCAGATTATGAGAAAGTATACGTAAACCGTACGGGTAATCCCGGAATGGCTACAGCCGGTGCAGGTGACGTTCTTACAGGAATCATTGTATCATTAATCGGTCAGGGATATGACGTGTTTGATGCTTCACAACTTGGCGTATACATACATGGACTGGCAGGTGATATTGCTGCAAAGAAAAAGGGAGGACTATCAATGATAGCTTCCGATATCATTGAATACTTACCTGATGCGTTCATAAAATATAAGAAAATGAAAGGGAGGAATATTTAGAAATGGCTTTATCAATAGAACAGCTTGAGTCATGGGAAAAAGAAGCGGGAATCCACTTTGACAAACTTGAAGAAGTAGATGAGATGATTAAGAGAAAACTGGTGGACAGAAATCTTGCCAAACGAATGGGTACCGTAGCAGATGATAATATACAGATACTGATATCAAAACTGAGGGATTCTCTGGAGGATTCAGATATATCGGAAGTATGTGACATACTTGACAAAATTAAAAGAAAAGAATCTGATGATGAGATAAAGAGCGAACTGGAGGCAATAGCAGGAAATAAAGGTGGCGATGCGGTTTTGATAGACTCGATAAAAAATCATGACGGCCATCTACTCATGCTCGCCATGCAGATTATAAAGAAGCTATTGATACCAACTTAATCATAATAAGGAATGCCAGGTAAGAAACCCGACCTACTATAAAATCAGCAAACAATACAGGAGATTGGCCATGAAACACATAAAGCTTTTATTCGTACTAATCTGTATTTTCTCCGTATCATCTCTTCTCAACGCTTGCGCATCGAATGTAAAATTACAGCCGGCTTATGAACACGCGGTACGTGATGCGTCAATTGCTGAAAAGGGGGAGATTGCTGATGATCTTATTGCGGTAAACACAGAAAATAGACAACTGGTCTGGAATAAAGATAAAACAAAAATATTAGTAGTCAGTTGGAAGGGAAAGGAAAGCTACGAAAAGTATATAAAACCCTTAAACATGACCTCAACAGATGAATCCCATGTAGTCTGGGTAACTACTGTCCCTCAGGTGCAGGAGTTTTGTCAGAAATTTAGCCACAACAATCCGGATGCAACGGAGGCAGATACAAATATGAGGCTGAAACAATACCTGGGTTTAAATCCCGCCTGGCAGTATGATGTTTTTGTGGAGTTATGGGTAAGCCCTGATGATATGTTTCGACCATGTGTAGACCCGGAAATAAACGATTCCACATGTAATCTTAAGTTTGAGAAGCCAGCCCCGAGCGTTAAAGGCATTCAAAATTATCCTGGATTTTATAAAGATCTTTATTACTCACGTTTCCGTACGTTGCCAGGCGTGCCCTGGACCGGTTTAGGATATACTTTTGATTGGGGAAATCCGCTAACAGAACAGGGTGCCAGTGAATTCATATTGGTTCCGGGTGCTACCTATGAAATCAACCGGGTGATACTTACAATGGAATACGGCAAAACAGAGGACAAATAATTACAACCTGTTTATTCTCTCCCCGGAACGCTTCTTCTTGATGATTTAACAGAAATTAGACGTTGATTTATAAAGCAAAATATTTTATATGTTATTATTATAAACAGAATTTTATTCAGATTATAAAGAGGTATTGAAATATGGAAACAACAAGTTCAGAAGAAGGCCAGGTTGAATGGGTGGCGGTCAAGGAAGGTGATCAGGACTGGATGAAGGAGTTGGCTGACATGCTGACTGAGAAAGGTATCGCTTCCGGTATGACGCTCGCCCCGGGATGCAGTGCGGGAACGTGCGGCTGCAGATTTATTGTCCTTGTTGCAGAAAAGGATGTCCAGGCAGCACAAGAAAGTATTGATGAGTATTACATGACCGTACATCCTGAACTCAGGGAATCTAAGGAGTGGGCTGACCAGGACAAATGCCCTGCATGCGGTCACGATGTTGGTAAGGATGCAAAGGAGTGTCCTGACTGCGGACTACTTCTTATTATTGATGCAGGAGAGTATCAGGAAGAAGACGAATAAACGGTAAACGTCAATACTCAATTAGTTGAGGAAAGCCTTGTTTTCCCCGGACAAAAGACGCCGAGAACTTTCCCCGGACAGAAAGCTCCGAGGACGTTAATCCCCTCCTTGTGAAGGAGGGGAAAGGGGTGATTAAAAATTCTAAAGTTTTCCACAACTTTAGCTCACTTCAAACTTTGGGCACTTTTAACTTTTCCTTTACCCCTATCTATTCCATCTATTCCTGAAACTCTTAATGTCATTATCTGCAGATCGTACAATCTGCGTACAGATAAAGATGAGGATCGAAAATTGCCAGCAATCCTCCGGGCCGATGATAAGGCCGGAAGTAACATTCTCCTCTTTTTGCAGTTCCTGTGTATATTTCTCTATTGCCCGACTAAGCTTGCCTTCAAAAATATCAAGTGAGTATGTTTTGTTATTATATTTAAGTGATGGGAACTCGATACCACGCACAAGGAAAAAATTGGTAATCATCTCCTCCTGTTGTTGGGAAGCATCCCTGAAATCAAACCCATCAAGCTGAGGTGAACCCGGCGGTAGTAAGAGTGTTGGCTTTTCCACCAGGATCTCTCCCTTGCGAACCACGCAATCTCCTAAATTGATTGAGGATTCCGCTAGAAAGATATATGGTAGATGGGTCGTTTTATAAGTATCAAGAGGCTTTACCCGTGGCCGTATTATTTCAGTATGCTTTAGCGCTTTTTCCCAGATCTCTTCAATATTCATTATTCATTCAAGCAAAATTATTACGTTTCATTATATTTGATAAGAGATGTCGGGTAAGAAATCCGACCTACATACGTTTTTGTAGGGCGGGTTTCTATACCCGCCGACTTTGAAATTCCTATACTACAATCCATTATCCTGACAAAACTTGTCAAGTTCATCTACTAATACGCTCGTTTGTTCCAGTATATGGTTGCTTACTTTTTCGCTTCTGTCAAGGTACTTGAAATAGTTGTGACAGACATCATCTGATTCAAGGGCATTCCCAACATTGAACGTAGGCACTACCTTATGATCAGGAAGAAAACTGGCGAGTTGCAGGAAACCTAACTGAAGGGTCCTGAACACTTTTTCATCTTTCGGCTCTGCCGTACCTGCATACATCAATTCAACCTTTATTGCCTCTTTTATCGTCTCTTTGTCGTTTGGCAATAGTGACATCAAACGACCCTGAACATTTTTAATTGGTTGTTCCCTCAGAATATTCCCATACTCTTTTACTATCTTGATTGCATTCTCTAAGTCCATATTTCCTCTCTACTATACTCTAATTGTCACCATAATCCTGTGCTGAACTTGCCCGCCTGAATGACATACAGACTGTGTCACAATTATAAAAATGCACTTAATGTCATTCTGACCGAAGTGAAGAATCTAATGTCTACAATAGGTTACAAAATCAAGATTCTTCGGTTAAAGCTTCCCACATCGGGTATTAAGTAAATATTATATCATAAATAATAACAAAAACAGGGATAGAAATTCATTTCTTAGCCTAATGATTTCATCTTTCAATTATCACTTTCTCCATATCTCTAATACCCAGCCTCTTATAATTCCTCAATACTTAAATTCATTAATCCCTTAATTAGCAATCTCTTTTCCCTTGACTTCAAGATTGTATAGCTTTATTATCCCATTTCTTACGCTAACCATAAAACTATACCACTCTGTGAGATGTGGATAAGTTATCTTAAATAGTTTCTGTACGGGAATTCCTAAGCGTAATAATAGTCGTATGTTATGTATAGTATGAGGCAGTAGAAACCCTTGCAAATTGGGAGTAAACTGATACAATTCAATTCCTTAAGTTGTTGTACAACAATGAATTATA
>JABHIW010000129.1 GCA_018670825.1 Candidatus Scalindua sp.
ATCCGATAATGGAGAGGAAGGTTACGGACGCACTCTTAATAGCATTGGATCGTGGTTTGTATAATAATATTACTGATTGCGGTGCCGGAGGTCTCTCTTCTGCCGTGGGTGAGATGGGAGAAAAGCTTGGGGCTGTAGTTGACCTTGAAAAAGTGCCTCTTAAATACGATGGGTTGTCTTATTCAGAGATCTGGATTTCCGAGGCCCAGGAAAGAATGGTTCTTTCTGTACCACCGGAAAACAGGGAAGAGATCAGAGAGGTTTTTGAAGGGGAAGATGTAGAGGCTACATTTATTGGAGAGTTTACGGGAGACAAAAGATTACACTTGAGATATAACGGCGAGACGGTTGCCGACATTGAAATGGCATTTCTGCATGATGGCGTACCCAGGACCACACGAAAGGCGACGTGGCATCTGCCGACTCATAAAGAACCTGATATAAAAGAGAAGACAGATTACGGTGAAGATTTGAAAAGAATCCTCTCTTCATGGAATGTCTGCAGCAAAGAGTGGGTAATCCGGCAGTATGATCATGAGGTACAGGGCGGAAGCGTATTGAAACCTTTAGTGGGAGTAGATAACGATGGCCCCGGTGATGCGTGCATAGTCCGGCCCGTTTTAGGCTCTAACAAAGGAGTAATTGTATCGAATGGTATGAATCCTAAATATGGTGACATAGATCCTTATCATATGGCCTCTTCGGCAATTGACGAGGCCTTACGACAAGTTGTATCTGTGGGTGGCAGTCTGGAAGAGGTTGCTCTTTTAGACAACTTCAGCTGGGGTAATACCAGCAAGCCTGAGTGTCTGGGAGGTCTGGTAAGGGCGTCAAGAGGCTGTTATGACATCGCATTATATTACGGAACTCCGTTTATATCCGGTAAGGATAGCTTGAATAATGAGTTCAAGGCCGGAGATAAAACTATTGCAATACCACCAACTCTGCTGATTTCTGCCATATGTGTAATGCCGGATGTTACCAGGGCAATTTCAATGGATGTAAAATCACCCGGTAATCTCATCTATATTATAGGTATGACAAAAAATGAACTTGGTGGCTCTCACTATTATTATACACACGGTTTTATAGGAAATTCCGTTCCTAAAGTAGACACAGAGATCGCAAAGAGGACGATGGATTTACTTGCAAATGCGACAGGAAAGGGTTTGGTCAGATCATGTCATGACTGTTCGGAGGGTGGACTTGCTGTTACGGCAGCTGAAATGAGCTTTGCGGGCGGATATGGAATGGCACTCGATCTGTCTCAAGTCCCAGTAGAAGAAGAAGTTATCCGTGATGATACAATTCTTTTTTCAGAATCCAATACACGATTTGTTGTAGAAGTTGAGCAGCAACAACAGAATGAATTTGAGGCGGCAATTGAAGGCATTTCGTATGGTTGTATAGGGGAAGTTGTAGAAAACGATATGTTTACCGTCTTATCTCTAACCAGCGAAAAGGTGATCTCGGAAAAGATCTCTGATCTTAAAGAGGCATGGCAGGCAACCCTTACTTTGTAATATGAAATTATAACGATGGCAGTTGAAAATAATAATAATAAACCAAGAGCCGTAATACTTCGTACGGCTGGAACTAATTGCGCTTACGAAACGCAGTATGCACTTGAAAAAGCGGGTGCCGACGTGGATCTAATGCATGTTAATCAATTGGTCAAGGGAAAAGGCTTATTAAGCCCTTATCATATCTTTGTTTTGCCTGGTGGATTTACCTATGGGGATGACATTGCCGCAGGAAAGGTTCTGGCAAATCAGCTCAGGCAGCAGGTACTGGATGAACTTACGAGATTTATCGATGATGGTAAGCTGATAATTGGTATCTGTAATGGCTTCCAGGTTTTAATGAAAATGGGACTATTGCCGGAGGTGAAGGGGGCTCAGACATCTTTGACCGGTGATAAACAGCGATTCACTTTGACTTACAATGACTCAAATAAATTTGAAGATAGATGGGTTTATTTGAAGTCAGCTTCAAATAAGTCTGTTTTTGTTGATAATGATAGTTTCATGTATGTTCCAATAGCCCATGCTGAGGGGAAATTTGTTGCAGAGAACCAGGAAGACGTAGAGAAACTTGATAAATCCGGGCAAATAGTATTTAAATATGTTGATAAAGATGGTAATATGTCTGATTATCCATGGAATCCAAACGGTTCTTCGGGTAATATTGCAGGAGTTTGCGATTCAACGGGAAGGGTTCTTGGCATGATGCCGCATCCTGAACGTCATATTGATCCGACACAGCATCCAAGATGGACCAGGGAAGGGTTAAAAACCGAAGGTGATGGGATCGCTATATTTAGAAATGCCGTAAATTATATCAGCAGGACATTTAGTTCATGATATTAAGGAGGAGTTGTGGAAGATAAACCCATAGATCTAACGCCAGTGGCCGGGATTGTTTCAGCATATGTTCATGACTATGAATCTAACTTGATAGCAATCTTGCAGCAAACGCAGGATGAATATGGATACTTACCGAAATCTGTAATGAAGGAGATCACAAAGTTAACGGATGTGCCACTGACAAGAATCTTTGGCGTTGTCACATTTTATTCACAGTTTACTCTTACACCACGTGGCAAGCACGCGATAAAAATTTGTAACGGTACAGCCTGTCATGTAAGAGGTGTGGATGAAGTTAAAGAAAAGGTAAAGGAACATTTAAGTGTGACTGAAGGGGAGACTACGGCAGATTTTCAATTTACGTTGGAAACAGTTGCCTGCATTGGAACATGCTTTCTTGCACCGGTAATGATGGTAGATGATAGATATTTTGGTAAGTTGACTACAGATTCGGTGACGGATATTGTTAAAGAATATTCTAACTAATACTTAGGGATAGAAGATGCTAAAAAGATTAAATTCGTATGATGACCTTATTACCATGAGACAATCTGGTGATAAGAAGATTAAGCAGGATAAGGTCAAAGTCTCTATTTGTATGACCGGCTGCAGGGCTCTGGGCGCTCAGGAAGTTTATGAAGAGTTCAGTAAGCAGATTAAGAAACAGAAACTACAGGATAAAGTTGAGGTTATAGAGACCGGATGCCAGGGCCTCTGTGCAAGGGCTCCGGTTATGACGATAGACCCTCCTGATGCTCCTAGTATTTTTTACGGCAGGGTTACCGTAGATATTGTGCCGGATGTTATTTCCAGCACAATTCTAAAAGGAGAGGTTATCAAGAAGCTCTGTTATGCAGAAGCCGGTAAGAAAATACCTTATATGAAGGACATACCGTTTTATAGCAGACAGAATAAAATTGTTCTGAGAAATTGTGGAATTATTGATCCGAATAGTATCGAACAATATATAGAAAGAAAAGGATATGATGCGTTCGCAAAGGCGCTTTTTGAATTTGATCCGGAAAGGATAATCAGCGAAATTACTCACTCAGGTATAAGAGGTCGTGGAGGTGCCGGCTTCCCCACAGGGCTTAAGTGGGGATTTTGCAGAAAGGCGAAAGGCGATACTAAATATTTAATATGTAATGCCGATGAAGGTGACCCTGGGGCTTTTATGGATAGAGCTATCTTGGAAGGTGATCCTCATGCGGTGATTGAGGGGATGCTGATTGCTGCGCGTGCAATTGGTTCTGGAAAAGGTTTTGTTTACGTAAGGGCTGAGTATCCAATTGCAGTTAATCATCTCAGGAATGCGATTGCACAGGCCAAAAAACTCAATTTGCTAGGCAATAATATTCTTGGTTCCGGGTTCAATTTTGATCTGGAAATTAAAATGGGAGCAGGCGCTTTTGTCTGTGGAGAAGAGACTGCCCTCATTGCATCTATTGAAGGTAAAAGGGGAATGCCGCGTCCTCGGCCTCCTTTTCCTGCAAATTCCGGATTGTGGAGTAAACCTACTAATATTAACAATGTAGAGACCTTGGCTAATATACCGGTGATAATTGCTGAAGGTGCCGATTGGTATAAGCAGCTTGGCACAAAGAATGGTGCAGGTACCAAAATATTTGCACTGGCAGGTAAGGTGAAGAATACCGGTTTGGTGGAAGTACCAATGGGAACTACACTGAGAGAGATTGTTTTTGATATAGGAGGAGGTGTACCAGGTCGTAGTGGGTTTAAGGCGGCACAGATGGGAGGCCCTTCTGGTGGTTGCGTGCCTGAGGAACACCTGGATCTACCAATAGATTATGAATCGGTAAAGGCTGTTGGTGCTATCATGGGGTCTGGTGGTTTGATAGTTATGGACCATGATACTTCGATGGTTGATATTTCGAGATATTTTATGGAGTTTGTACAGGAAGAATCATGTGGCAAATGTGTGCCTTGTAGAGTCGGTACAAGAAAGATGCTGGATATATTGACAAGGATAACCAAAGGAGACGGTTGCAGAAGTGATATAGAAGATCTAAAAGAAATGGCATATGTTACACAGACGGCTTCTTTATGTGGGCTTGGACAAACAGCGCCAAACCCCGTGTTATCTACAATCAGGTATTTCATAAACGAATATGAAGCCCTAATAAAATGAAGAAAATTGTAGTTGCTGGAACGTCAAGTGGAGTAGGCAAAACTACTGTAGCATCGTTTCTTTTAAGTAGTTTGCCTGGTCTAACACCGTTATTTAACAAAAACAGTGAGGAAATAGTCAATCATAGGCGTATATTGCAGCATGCGGGTAGTACTTCTAATGGGGCTATAGAACACTCTCCTGGCTTATTTCTCCCTGAAAGCTTATGGGGCGCTTTAAAAATTACCATAAGGCATGAAGGTTCTTGTCCCAGACACACGGACTGTCATACGTGTGATGACGGATATGAGCCTTTTACGATTGTAACAAGTGATAGCATTTTAAGGGAAAAAGGAAAAGATACTGATTTGTTGTCAAGGGCAGGAGCCGGTAAAGTTGTCTGGCTACAATCTGATGCGAATGTAGAAAAAGCCGGAATTGAGGCGGGGTTGGATTGTTTTGACAAAGAACATAATTTGGTAATTGAAGGCAATAGTTTTCTTCGTGTTCAAAGTGCGGATGTAGCGATTTTGGTTGTATCTCCCTCGGTAGACAAAATAAAGAGATCTGCCAGACTATTGTTGAATAAGATAGACTTTGTTGTTATTAACATCCAAAAAAATCATACAACTGCAGAGATTGAGGTATGCAAAGAAAGAATGCTTGCTTTTGGATTTAATGTGCCATTTTATGTAGTCAATCCTTGTTTGGGAACAGATTATTCCAACCAAGTGTTTATTGAAAAGATACAGGATATGTTGTTTAAAACATAGTGCTGCAAAGTCGCAGCCAAGTTTAAAGTGACTAAAGTTTGAAGTGCCTAAAGTTATGGCGTTTTCTTATTTATTTAACTTTAGCCTACCTGCCGAAGGTGATAATTAAAGAAACACCTTTACTTTAGGCACTTTAGCTCACTTCATACTTTAGTCACTTCTTTAGTTCGCTTCCCGCCCAAGCCGTTCGGACGGGTAGTCACTTTTAACTTTTAATAAACTGAATGACCATTCAAGAGTTGTCCCAAAAGAAATGGATATTCCCACCTTTGAATATAAATCTCCAGACAGAGATTTCTAATGCACTTCGTATTTCTCCATTATTATCACAGTTATTGATTAATAGAGGTCTTACAGATGTGGAATCTGCCAAAATATTTTTAGATTCAACTCTGTCTCTACTTAGCGACCCTATGTTGCTGCCTGATATCGAAAAATCAAGTGAGAGGATTATTGACGCATTAAGTCGAGGTGAGAAAATCACGGTGTATGGTGATTATGATGTTGATGGGATTTCTTCTACAGCATTGATGGTGCAGTGCCTTGAGACCCTTTCCCGGTTATATTGGAACCAGAAATCCATAATCGATTATTACATACCGGACCGTTTAAAAGAGGGGTATGGTCTAAGCGTTGAGGCGATCAAGACACTAAGTGAAATGGGTACAAAGGTTATTATCACGGTTGATTGTGGCGTTAACGCTTTTAAGGAGGCTAAATTAGCCAGAGAAGAGGGTATTGATCTTATTATCACGGATCATCATGAGCCTGGAGACAAATCGTTAGATAGCGATAAAGATACGGAGAAGCAAAGCTCGGTATCCTGTGGCTGTGACGCCGCTTTTGGGCTGATTAACCCGAAACTGACAACCTCAAATTATCCTTTCAGGGAGCTTGCTGGTGTCGGAGTTGCTTTTATGCTTGCGTGGGCATTAGGGCAAATTGCTGCTACCCGTTCCGATCATTCGACTGTCCGTCCACAGAAGAAGAAGGTTGCAAATGAGTTTAAAGATTTTCTTATGGAAGCGATAGGGTTAGCTGCTTTAGGTACAATTGCTGATGTTGTTCCTTTAAAACAGGAAAACAGGATATTGGCGAAATACGGTCTGAGTTCACTGCAGAATTCTGGAAATCCTGGAATTATGGCATTAAAAGAAGTTGCAGGACTTAAAGACAAAACAATTCATTCATCTCATGTGGGATTTAATTTAGGACCAAGAATCAATGCTGCCGGTAGAGTGGGAAATGCAAAAAAGGGTGTAGAACTATTGACTGCAAAGTGTGAGAATAAAGCGAAGGAGTTGGCCGAATATTTAGAAAGTGAAAACAAGAGAAGGCAGAAAATACAAAGTGATATATTGCAATCGGCGAGGAAGAAGGTATTAGAGGAAGTGGATGTCGACTCGGAAATGGCAATTATAGTATCTGATGATAGCTGGCACCAGGGGGTAATAGGTGTTGTTGCCTCAAGGCTTGCGTCAGAATTTTACCGGCCGGTCATTATAATTGCGACTGATGGCAAGATAGGGCACGGTTCAGCACGATCAATACCTGATTTCAACTTATATAGCGCCCTGGTAAAATGCCAGGAATATTCCACGGACAGGAAGATACTGATTTCATTTGGGGGGCATGCACAAGCTGCTGGATTGAAACTATTAAAAAATGATATTTCTAAGTTTAAGGAAATTTTTAATACCGTTTCAAGAGAGCAGATGGAATGGGATGATATGACACCGACACTGAATGTAGACCTTGAAGTTAAATTGTCGTCAATTTCAAGCTCTCTATTTAAAGAATTAAAATGTTTGTTTCCTCATGGAGAAGGTAATCAGGTTCCTGTCTTTGCTACCAGAAATGTAAAGGCTGTTGGTCAGATACGCCGTTTTGGAGTAAGTGGTAAACATTTGGGTTTCTTTGTGAGGCAGGGAGATGTTTCGTTCAAGGCAGTCGGATTTGGCTTGGGGGATAAAATTGATGCCCTTAAACAAAACAATGGAAATTGCTCTATTGTCTATGTGCTCAGACAGCCGTTTCGGAAAGAAACAAATAGTCGGTATAACAATAACGATATGAAGTATAAAGAAGATATAGAGCTTGAGTTAAAAGATATTTCTACTTGAAAACGATATAACGTTCTATTAACATAACTCACAATCCAGAAAGTGGAATACTTGAACTTACAGGGAGTTTTAATTCAACTATGGGTCTTTGGCCTGGGACTCGTTTTCGGCAGTTTCTTAAATGTTTGTATTTATAGAATTCCCGAGAGGATTTCATTGTTATGGCCGGCTTCTTCATGTGTTAACTGTAGCAACCGTATAGTGTGGTATGATAATATTCCCGTTTTAAGCTATCTTTTTCTCAGAGGAAAATGCAGGCATTGTCAACATAAGATTTCAGCATTATATCCAATAATAGAGGTAATTACCGGTCTTGTTTTTCTGCTTCTATTCCATAGTGTTTTGATAGTAAACGGTGATTCGATTTGTGCTTATATCTTTTACTTGATCTTTTGTTGTCTTCTTATTGTCGGATCTTTCGTAGATTTGCAGCTTTACATTATTCCTAATGAAATTACGTATACCGGATTGATTTTGGCGCCAATTGCGGGTCTTTTGTGTACGGGGTTTCATAATTTGAATAGCGCACTCGGGTATTTTGATAATAGCGCCAACCAATTGGTAGCGTCCCTGCAGGCATCAATGATAGGGATTCTTGTTTCCGGTGGAATGATTTATCTCTGTGGCGTCATTGGCAAGCTGATCCTGAGAAAAGATGCAATGGGCTTCGGTGATGTTAAGCTCATGGGCGTAATAGGTGGTTTTTTAGGATGGAAACTTGCGGTTGGGACTTTTTTCCTGGCCCCGTTTTTTGGATTATTGTTTGGGATACCCAGGCTTATTTCAAAGAAGGGTAAGATGATTCCTTACGGCCCATTTTTATCACTGGCAGCTTTTATATGTTTATTGTTTAAAGATGATTCTGTTAAGATAATAGATAATTATTTAGGTATTTATGTAAGCCTTTTTTCACATTTTTTTTGATATTTTTCACTTTTAATAAGTTAAGAGCAATAAATTTAGGCGTAAGTAGGCAAGGCTATATAAGGAATTTTTAACTCTTGAGGTTTCAATTTTAGAGAATGGAGGTGTTTATGGGTTTTAAGTCAGGATTGGTAAGATGTTTCTTTTTGTCATTGATAATTCTTTCTGTAGGATGTGCAGAGTTGAGGGGTCTCCGGGAAGAAAAAATATTGATGACTCAAAGGATAGAAGAGTTGGAAAGTGAAAACATTGATTTGGATTCTAAATATGCAGTAAGCGAGAGTGAAAAAGCGAGATTACTTCAAGAGAAGAACAGATTAGAGCGTGCAAGGCAAAGTATGGAAGGAAGGCTGAGAGGGACAGGTGTAAGTGTCAAGATCAAGGAAGGCCATATTTCCGTTGTCCTCCCTTCGTCAATTTTATTTAATTCAGGGCAGACTAAACTGAAGAAACAGGCAACAAGTAGTCTGTCTAAAGTATGTAAAGTGCTTAAAAAAGATTTCCCAAATGATACTATCAGGATTGAGGGACATACCGACAGTGATCCAATTAAACGTACAAAACAGGTTTACAAGACTAATTGGGAACTTTCAGCGAAGAGGGCTACAACGGTACTTCATTATCTAATAGACAATTGTCATTTGGATCCTAAAAAGTTATATCTTGCCGGTTTCGGAAAATATCAACCTGTTGCAAGCAACAAAGACAAGAGTAGTAAGAAGAAAAATCGACGAGTGGAGATAGTTGTTTTAACAGACTGATGATAGCGATTATTGACTACGGAATGGGCAATCTGCGGAGTGTAGAAAAGGCATTTGAAAAAGTTGGCTTTGGTGCGGTTGTAACTGATAAACCTGAAATTATAACAAATGCCGATAAAATTGTATTGCCGGGTGTTGGCGCCTTTAAAGATGCGATAGATGGTTTGCGTGAAAGAAATTTAATTGAGCCGATAAAAACCCATATAAAGCAAAATAAGCTTTTTCTTGGGATTTGTCTTGGTCTTCACCTGCTCTTTACAAGAAGTTATGAGGATGGGGAGCATGACGGCTTGAATATAATTCCTGGTAAGGTCGTTAGATTTAAAGCTGACAGACTCAATAAAAACAATACAGGTGACCATAAAGAGGAGGTAGAAACGTTTAAGGCACTGTCCGTTGTGAACAGCCAAAAGCTAAAAATCCCTCACATGGGTTGGAATACAATACAAGCGAAGAAAGAGGTGCCTATCTTAAAAGGTTTGCCGGTTGATCCATATATGTACTTTGTACACTCTTATTATGTGGTTCCTGACAGAGATGAAGTTGTTGCTGCCGAGACGGAGTACGGTGTACCGTTTGTTTCAATGATTTCAATGGAAAATATCTTTGCAATGCAATTTCATCCTGAAAAAAGTCAGCATTACGGTTTGATGATTCTCAAGAATTTTGGTGAATTATAATTTGAAAGAATTGCTAATAGTGGACTCTCTAAGGAGGCAACGATGGGGCAATATGAAACGAAAGATATTAGAAACGTGGCATTTGTTGGACATGGTGCGTCAGGAAAGACTTCGCTGGTTGAAGGGATTTTGTTTAAGGCCGGAGCTACAAAGCGTTTAGGTTGTGTTGATGAAGGTACTTCCATTTCAGATTTTGATTCGGAAGAAAAAAAAAGAAAGACTACCATTGACTCTTCAGTGTTACATTGCAATTGGCAGGGCAAAGAGATCACTGTAATTGACACGCCTGGATATCCTGACTTTATAAGCGGTTCAATAAGCTCTTTAAATGCCGTAGAAACCGCAATAATAGTAATTGCTGCTACAAGCGGAATCCAGGTAAACACTCAAAAAATGTGGGATATTGCCGGTGATGCAGGGCTGGCCAGAGTGATCGTAATTACAAAGATGGATGGTGATAATGTTGACTTTCCTGCACTTCTGGATTCTATTCAAAATGCATTTGGTGAAGAGTGTCTACCATTAATGTTGCCGGTAGGTCATGGATCAGGATTTAATGGAGTGGTAGATATCTTCAATCTGCCGGAAGAAGTTCCGGCAGATGTTATAGGTGACGTTGATGAATGCCGTGAGAAGTTTCTTGAAGGAATTGTTTGTGTATGTGATGAGACAATGGAAAAGTATTTGGATGGACAGGAGATAGAGATTGAAAAACTTCATGGGTGCTTTACTACGGCAGTTGCTTCGGGTAGTGTTGTACCAATCTTATGTTGCGACAATAAGAAGGGTATCGGTATTGAAGAGATTGTTGATGTAATTTCAAAATATACTCCATCGCCGGAAAAGGGCCTGGCCCGGAAGAGTGTTGGAATGGAAGGGGATGAAGTTGCGACAGAAGAAAAAGATGTGGAGGTTTCGAAGAATGCCCCATTCAGCGCACAGGTGTTCAAGTCAATAACGGATCCTTTTGTTGGTAAACTGAGTTTCTTCAGAGTCTATTCAGGGGAGTTGAAACACCATCAGGAAGTTTATAACGTACGTGCGAAAAAGAATGAAAAGATCGGACATATGTTTAAAACTTTCGGGAAAGAGCAGCAGGAAGTTGATGGGGCCATACCTGGTGACATTGTTACCATATCGAAAATTGAAGATATATCGGTATCAGATACATTATGTGATCCACACGCAAAAGTTAAGTTTAAAGACATTAAATTTCCGAATCCTATGGCTTCTCTGGCTATTGAACCTAAGAGTAGCGGGGCGGAACAAAAGATTAGTGAAACGCTACACAGGCTGGTAGATGAAGACAGTACATTTAAGGTTTCAAGAGACGTCCAGACGCATGAATTGGTTGTTACGGGGATGAGTAATCTACACCTGGATGTAATCCTGAGTAGATTAAAGAGCCGTTATGGCATTGATGTTGAGTCAAGACAACCAAAGATTCCTCATAAAGAAACGATTACAACGAAAGCAAGCGCGCAATATAAACATAAAAAACAGACTGGCGGTAAGGGGCAATATGGAGAGGTTTATTTGCGTATAGAACCGCTGGAAAGGGGTGGCGGTTTTCAATTCGTAAGTAAAATTGTTGGAGGAGCAATTCCATCTCAGTATATTCCGGCTGTAGAAAAGGGTTTAAGAGAAACAATAGCTAAGGGGATTCTCAGTAATAATCCGATAGTAGACGTGAAAGTCGAGCTATACGACGGCACTTTTCATAATGTTGATTCTTCTGAAGCGGCTTTCAAGGTGGCAGCTTCAAAGGCATTCCATCTGGCATTTGATGATGCGAAACCTGTTTTACTGGAACCTGTGGTTAACATCGAGGTAACTATCCCTTCTGAGTTTATGGGTGAAATAACAGGTAATCTCTCTTCCAGGAGAGGTCGGGTGCAGGGTATGGACTCTTTTGGAGACCTCCAGGTTATTCAGGCAAGTATTCCTATGGAAGAAGTAAAAAACTACGAAACAGAACTGAAATCAATGACAGGTGGTAGAGGCTCATATACTATGGCACTTTCACATTATGATGTAGTCCCATCACACCTTGTACCGTTGATCATTGCACAAGCAAAGAAGGAGACTGAGAAAGCAGATAAATAGAGAAAAAATTGTTTTTAATATTTTATTAAAATGAGAAGAAAGATTTGACAATCTAAAGTATTAGAACATAGTAAGGGTGCCCTCGGAAGGACAGCTTTTTTTTGTAATGATGTACTGGAGAGGGGATTGTTCAGTTAGGTATTGACATCCATTTATCACTTAGATTCTCTCCATAATTATTATTTGTTTCTCACGCTTTTTTCCGTTCTAAAGAATTTCAGGAATGCTATAAAGCTAATCTCTTTGTAATCTATTCCATAGACATAAAATTTTGAATAAGTTCTTTAGTTACGATTCTTCAAACTACATATCTTCGGAATTAATTAAACAGTTATTGCTTTTAACAGGCTACCCAAGCCAGGCATTTAGCAAATTTACGAGTCATAAGGTCCTTTAAAATCTATGTGCGATTTTTTGTGATTTTGCGTTTTCAGGTAACCGGTTAAGTACTGACATAATGTCCTTCTTTTTCATGTATTACAATGCGAATTGACAGGTTGTCAAGGTGGGCATGGAAAGAGACGGAGAACGGCTTACTATAGCAAAAGCCAAGGCTTATAAGTACTTGCTGTTTTTGCGTTTAGGTTAATACATCTGTTTTGTTTATCTTTTTGTCTGTGGCACTTCTTTTGCTCGATTTATAGAGCGCATTACGTAAGCATATTATCATAGGCAGAAAAAAGTTCGTATAGAATAAGTAGTTTAGTTTTGGAAATTAAGCAAAAATTAGAGCATAAATAAAGGATAGTATCAATTTGCAAATTAGAATATTAATGCTAGTTTATCTACAAAAAATTATTTAATATTAGCTCTGATAAAATTTTGTTGCTTATTATGTGCTTTACGGGTTAGCGGTTTATTTTATGGGACAATGAGAATCCATGATAGACAAAGCGACTGGCTTGCATGTAGAAATATGGCTTGTCCAGAAAGTTCGTTGAGCATGGAATCTATGTATTAAATATTACCTTTTTGACGCTTTTGTACCATGGCCAGAAAAGGAGATATTTTTATCAAATTCAATTTCATGGAGGTTAAAGTTATGCGAGGATTTACAATTGCAATTATGTTAGTCGTAGCTTTTATGGTAGGTAGTATCCAGCTGGTAGTTGCAGAGGAAGTTAAGGCAGAAGAGAAAGCAAAAGTGGAGTCTGAGGTTGCATCGGAGACGGAGATTGTTCTTACTCCTGAAGAGTTTGAAAAATGCAGGGTGATATACTTCGACCGCTGTGCAGGCTGCCATGGTGTTTTACGAAAAGGAGCCACTGGGCCAGATCTTACTCCAGGCAAGATGAAAGCCAAAGGATCAAAAAAGCTCAGAGAGTTTATATGGTTTGGGACCGGTGGTGGTATGCCTGGCTGGGGGAAAATGGGTACTATTACCAGTGAAGAGACCGATCTCTTGACGAAGTACATTCAAAACAAGCCTCCTGTTCCGCCTCAATGGGATATGAAGAAGGTTAAAGGGAGTTGGAAAGTATTGGTCCAGCCGGAAGAACGTCCTACAAAGCCGGAGCACGATCGTAACGTGGATAATATGTTCGCCGTGATCCTGCGAGATGCTGGTCAGATAGCGATTATTGATGGTGACACTAAAGAAATAATAAGCACGGTTGACTCTGGCTATGCGGTACACATCGTAAGGATGTCAATGTCAGGAAGATATGTTTATTCCATAGGTAGGGATGGCAAGTGTACAATAATAGACCTCTGGATGAAAAAGCCTGACACCGTAGCAGAGATCCGATGTGCACTTGACGCTCGATCCGTCGATGTAAGCAAGTTCAAAGGTTTCGAAGACAAGTTCGCCGTAGTCGGTGGTTACTGGCCACCCCAGTTTGTGATACTGGACGGTGCGACCCTTGAGCCCATTAAAATTGTAAGTACTCTGAGCTACACTTACGATACAGAAGAGTTTCACCCGGAGCCGCGCGTAGCCAGTATTGTAGCATCGCACTTCGCGCCTGAATGGGTCTTGAACATTAAAGAGACAGGACAGGTATGGCTCGTGAATTATTCTGATCCAAGCAACCCCGCAATTAAAATGATTGAGGCTGAACGTTTCCTGCATGACGGAGGCTGGGATTCAACCAAGCGATACTTCCTCGTGGCAGCAAATGCGAGAAATAAGATATCCGTAATAGATGCCAAGGAGCAAAAACTCGTTAAAAATATTGATACTGGTGGCATTAAACCGCATCCTGGAAGAGGGGCAAACTGGGTTGATCCGGAGTTTGGTCCGGTATGGGCCACGGGGCACATTGGTGATAGTGTGGTGTCAGTAATAGGCACGGATCCGGTGGATCATCCGGAAAGTGCCTGGAAAGTGGTCAGAAAAATAAATTCGCTTAGTTCCGGTAATCTGTTTATTAAGACCCATCCGAATAGCAAATGGGTTTGGCTTGACACTCCTCTTAGTAAGAAAAAGAAATATCGAACAACTGTTGCAGTCTATGATAAGGCAAACATGGCAGCTGGGATATTCAGGGAATTGAAGGTCGCAGACTATGGCAAGGCTGTACACATGGAGTATAATAAAGCAGGAGACGAAGTTTGGATAAGCATCTGGGGTAATTTGGGAGATGCCGAGAAGGGCCAGGCAGGCGAGATAGTGATTTTTGATGACAAGACCCTAACAGAGAAAGCAAGGATAAAGAACCTTCTCACTCCTACGGGTAAGTTCAATGTGTACAACACCGTATATGACATATATTAATATGTTTTCCGGATTATTTCAGTAGTTTACAGGAAGGCACGGACAAATTCTATTTGTTCGTGCCTGTTTTATTTTTTGTTTTTCTAAGATTGAAAGGTGCGGTGTTCGGGTGATAAATTGTTCGAAGCTTCTACAAAGCACAAATACGCTGAAAGAATTAAAAAGGTACTCAGCGGTTAAGAAGGAGACACCAAAATGGATGCTTCGCTTCTCTAAGACGACCTCACCTATCGTGGTTTGGAATATAACCTTGAAGTGTAATCTGAGCTGCGCCCACTGCTATATTAGCGCAGTGGGGCCGGAGGCAGAGTCTGAGGCAGTGTCTGCGGCAGATATGGAGGAACTCACAACCAGAGAGGCGATGGATATGATCGATGACCTGGTGTCAATAAAATCACCCATGCTCGTTTTCTCTGGCGGTGAACCATTACTGCGAAACGATTTGTATGAGCTTAATGTTTATGCCATGAAGCAAGGACTCAGGACCATACTGTCGACCAACAGCACGCTTATAACTAAGGAAGTGGCGAGTAAAATCAAGAAAGCGGGATTTGTTTATGTAGGCGTTAGCCTGGATGGTACCGAAGAGGTACATGACCGATTTCGGGGGGCAAAAGGGGCATTTGAGAAGTCGCTTCAGGGGTTGAGAAACCTCATGGAGGTCGGGGTTAGTACCGGTGTGAGATTTGCCATTACCAATCAGAATTACGATGAGTTGTCCAAAGTCCTTGAGATAACCAGACGTGAAAAAATACCAAGGTTCTCACTCTTTCAGCTTGTGTATGGGGGTAGAGGGAAGGAGATTATTGACTGGGACATCTTCAACGAGCAGCGGAGAGAGGTAATGGATTACATAATAAAGGAAGCCAAAGTGAGTGACGGTATGAACATTGTGACTGCCGATAATTACGCCGACGGTATTTATCTGCTGCAAGATGTCACAGAGCATGACCCGGAGCGAGCTGTTGAGGTGGAACGGCTCCTTGCTATGCAGAGTGGCTGTCCGGCAGGGGACGGGCTTGCGAACGTGGACAATCGGGGAGATGTGCACCTCTGCCCCTACTGGCAGAGTCGGACAATAGGCAATATTCGGGAGAAGAAGTTCAGCGAGATATGGTTTGACGAAGAAAATGAAATCCTTGCCAAGATGAGAGACAAAACACGCTATCTTAAGGACAAGTGCGGGAGGTGTAAGCTCAGTCACCTATGCATGGGATGCAGGGTCAGGGCAGAGGTGGCTTGTGGTGATCCTTTCGGGGAAGACCCAGCGTGCTACCTGACAGAGGAGGAGATTAGCGGGGCAAAGGTTAGATTACATGATAGAAGTTAGCAGGATACTGGTATCGGAGAAACTTGAAAACAAGGCACTTCGCCACAAACGCAGTGAAGGCTCGGCTCCGGTTGTAGTGTGGTGCACAACGAAGAGGTGTAATCTAAACTGCATGCACTGCTATTCCGGTGGCAATACAGCCTCTGATGGCGAACTATCTACCGATGAAGCAAAAAGAATGCTTGATGAACTGAAGGACTGTGGTTCTCCATTCATGATACTCTCCGGCGGAGAGCCCTTTTTGCGGGCGGATGTTTTCGAGTTGGGAAGCTATGCCAGGGAGATAGGTTTGATGGTCATAGTCTCTTCCAATGGTACTATAGTTACCCCGGAGATAGCGGCAAAGGCGGCAGATGCCGGCTTTGGATATGTTGGTGTCAGCCTGGATGGCCTGTCCGAGACGAACAACTACTTCAGGGGCAGTGAAGATGCTTACAGCAATGCTCTTCAGGGAATGCGGAACCTTCGTGATGCCGGGATAAAAACAGGGTTGCGGTTTACCATAACACGGCTCAACTGCCACGAGCTTCCGGGGATTATGGATCTCCTGGTTAAGGAAGGTTTTCACCGTCTCTGTGTCTATCATCTTGAGTATGCCGGTCGTGGACGAGAGCTCATGAATGATGACTTGTCGCCCGATGATCGCCGAAGGGCAATGGACAGCCTATTTAAAAAAACTGTTGAGATAAACCGCCACAACCACGATCTTGAGGTCCTTACCGTCGGAAACTACTCTGACGCTGCTTACATTTACATGAAGGTATTGAAGGAAGACCCGCAAAAAGCTGAGGCAACGTATGAACATTTTCTCCGTAACGGCGGTGAAGGTTGTGGTGAAAAGCTCGCTTACATAGACGAAGTGGGAAATGTTTATGCCAGTCAGCACCTGAAAACAGAATTGGGGAACATCAGGGAGAAAAGCTTTAAAGATATCTGGAACAGTGATAATGAGTTCCTGTGGAAGCTGAGAAACAGGGAAAGTCTGTTCCATGGCAAGTGTGCGAATTGCAGATTTCTGGAAATCTGCAGGGGCGGCTCAAGGGCCAGGGCCCTTGCGGTTTATGATGATTTTAGTGCACCTGACCCTAGCTGCTATTTAACCGAAGAGGAAATCACTAAGCCAGTGCAGGAGGAGACCCTGCATGATTAACTTCAGCCGGCTGCTCAAGGTAAGGGAGACTGCCCTCGATGTAAAAAAACACCACAACAAGAGGGCCGATGAGGTGCCAAAACATCTTATCAGATACGCAAATGTTAAAGCCCCCATGGTTGCCTGGAATATTACCAGAAAGTGTAACTTCTCCTGCGATATATGTCACCTTGACTCTGCTCTTGAGGCGGAGAGTGACGAGTTGACTACACAGGAGGCTTTAGAGTTTATTGACCAGATGGCTTCAATAAAGGTGCCCATGATTTCTGTCTACGGGGGGGAGCCCTTAACGAGGGATGATTTTTTCATACTTGCAGGACACGCCCATAATAAGGGGCTGAGGGTTATTTTATCCAGCAATGCCGTCCTTATAACAGAGGACACTGCCAGGGAAATTGCGGAATCCGGAATTTCCTATGTAGGAATTGATATGGACGGATTTTCCCAGATAGGCGGCGTTATGGACGTTGTTGCAGGGTTGGAAAAAGCGTTGCCTGCTATGAAGTATCTCCGAGATGCGGGGGTAGGATGTGGTGTGAGAATAACGATTGGAGACTTCAATCTGTCTGAAATGCCGTCTATAGTAAAGACTATAGAAAAAGCGGGGCTGAAAAGATTTGCGGTTTGTCAGCACTTTGGAGACAGAGCCTGGAAGACGGTGAAAGAAGAAAGACGGGAAATCATTGATTTCCTCATTGATTATGCGATGAAAAATCCCGAGATGGAGGTTGTTACCGAACAATTATATGATGACGGTGTTTACCTGATGCAACGTGTTGCGGAGCGTGAGCCGGAGCTCGCTGCCGAAATGGAGAAACTCCTTGCCAGGCAGGGAGGCTGTCCGGCAGGGGACAGGATTGTTAACGTGGACTACCGGGGTAATGTGCATCTCTGTCCCTACTGGAAGAGCCGGACAATAGGTAATATTAGGGAGCAGAAACTCAGCGATATCTGTTTTGATAAAGGAAACGAGGTCCTCATCAAGTTGAGTGATAAAACACAATATCTCAAGGGTAGGTGTGGGAGATGCATGTATAAACACCTTTGCAGGGGATGCGGAGCCAGGGCAGATGAAATGTGCGGCGATCCTTTCGCAGCGGATCCTGCGTGCTACCTGACTGAGGAGGAAATTACAGTGGCATGATAGAAATATCATTGAATGTGTATGTGCACCCAAGTCTATTGTATCCTGAAATATCGTAAGTCAGAGGCCATGCCCAACCCAATATAACGTCACCATCTGTCATTCCCGAATTCATCTATCGGGAATCCAGGTGGCTCGAAGTTGTAATATATTGTAACCGGGTACAGAGCATTATCAGTATAAAATCAGGGGAATGATTATGTCAGAAGATAAACAGATGAAAAATGAATACGAAGCGTTCCTAATGAATTACGGGAAAGACGTTTCTCCTCAGGAAGCGAAACAGGCCCTGTATGATTCCCAAATCAAGAATATGAGCTTGGGCATTACAACTATTGTCAATTCATCAGATAAGGGAACAATCCTGGATATTGGATGTGGAAAAGGAATTATCTTAGAGCGGTTAAATAAAACAGAAACATTTCTTAAGAACACAGGTTGGAAATATTTAGGAATTGATGTTGAAGAGTATGAAAAAACGTTGCTTATTTTGGCAGCAAAATTAAGGTTACATACTCGTGTTGACTTTGTACAATTAAAGGATTTTCAGGAGATGGATATATCCGAAGAGAGCTGCCCTCTTCCTTTTTTCACAATTATACGAAATGTCTTTCACAAACTAGATATTAATAAAACCTCTGAACTTGTTTCAGATTTAAGTGGAAATGTTTGGGAGTGGTGTAAGGACAAGTACAAAGAAGGTAGTTCGCGCCGTGTGTTGCGTGGTGGCGGTTGGTACGACTACGTGCGGGGCTGTCGTTCCGCTTATCGCTCTCCCTGAGTACCGCAACAGTGGTATTGGCTTCCGCCTTGTCTTCGTCCCGTAGTCAGTTGGCAGATCATACTGACTTTGCCTATGAGTGTCGGGGAATACTTTACTGTTAAGAACATTTTTAAAAATGGGTTATCTCCTTGATATTTGATATTTTGTTTAAATAGTTTCTGTACGGGAATTCCTAAGCGTAATAATAGTCGTATGTTATGTATAGTATGAGGCAGTAGAAACCCTTGCAAATTGGGAGTAAACTGATACAATTCAATTCCTTAAGTTGTTGTACAACAATGAATTATA
>JABHIW010000094.1 GCA_018670825.1 Candidatus Scalindua sp.
GTGGTCGTTATAAAGCTGAGCAAGAAGGACCAGGATTTACGATTTGATCTACCTACTATCGGCACAGAGACCATTAATCACCTGGTGGAGGCGGGAGTTTCCACACTGGCGATAGAATCAAGGATGACGCTGATCCTTGATAAAGAAGATACGATCAAACTGGCAGACAAGTATAAAATTGCAATAATTGCTTTGTGATAGTTTATACAGCAATACTTCGACAGAAAGCACTTCTTTTACATGATGATCTCCGGAAATGATCTTGTCTATCTTATCAAGTGTAGTGGCATGGTAATACCGTTCACCACACTCTATGCATATCTCGGCATCAACACTCGACTATATATAAACAGCCATTAAACCAATGTTGCTTTCTGACCTTCTTCTGAGTTGTATTAGCATTGCATAATTCACATTTCATTGTTGTTACTCCTTTTCGTATACCGTTATAATTATCAAAGCATCGATTTCTTTGGATCGACATAATAAATGCATTATTCCACCATCGTTCCTATTCATTTATTATTACTCTGGCAATTAAATACGCGACATATTTTTCGTCTGTTTCCTAATATTTAGCACCTTGAACTCTCTGTCAGGTGAGCCTATTTAATTGCCAGGTTAATACGTCAACTCTAAAAAACGTCAGGTATACAAATCTTGGAGTATACTCAAACATTACACAAGATTTCAAGTGCAGCGTTTACTATTTTTTTTTACTCTTAAGTGTTTCCTTTGCATCCCTGTGATATATCTGAAGTCTTGACAGGTGAATCTTAGGGGGTATTATTGACTTGTAGAATGACTCGTAAAGAGTCAGGCTCTGTTTTGAGGGATTCTTATGGAGTTTACTGATTTCTGTATTTATGAGGTATATGTGTGTGAAGTATTTAATAACTTTAGTTCTCATCTTATCAGTTGCTTTTTTTAGCTTCTTCCATACGCCCTGTACAAATATCTGTTCCGGTGCGACCCCATCATCATCGATAGTCAATAATGTTTACTCTTCAGTTGTGCTGATTACGCACAAAAAGATAAAGACTTCTGCCTGGGATGCTTTAAGATTTACGGCTTTTGTCGCTGGTCAGGTCGCTGGTACCGGTTCATTCGGAGTAGGTAGCTATACTCCTGTTCATACTGATAAAAGTATTGGGACCGGTTTTCAGACTAAGTGGGGAGTCGTAACAAATTCACATGTTATCAAAAACAGATCTAAAGCGGTATTAACTACATTTCACAAATCAAACTACCGTATAAAAAAATTGAACACGATAACGCGTAAAGAGAAGTATGTCCCTTTGTCTGGCGCTAAAATGATGCAAGCCACAACTAAAGAGGCGACTGCATACGATTGGGGCGATATGGGAATAGATTTGGCGTTAATTGATGTGAAGATACCGGGTGCTTTTGTTTTGCCTCTGGCAAAAGAGGTAAAAGAGGGTGAAAAGGTTTTTACCCTGGGTCACCCAAAGGCGAGGAAATTTACCCCGGCAATTGGTAGTATTAACCGTATATATAGACGTGGTGGAATTAAATACATGGAACTGTTTATTAAGAATGCCCCTGGTAGTAGTGGGAGTCCTATTTTGAATATGAGGGGGGAAGTCGTTGGAATATTATGGGGTGGTTATAAAGATTTAGAAGCCGCAGAAGCGGTGCACGTGGAAGAGTTACGTGAGATACTTGGTTTATCAATTAATGATATGTCCAGGAATAAATACTTACCTGCCCTGAAATCCTGGCGTGGAGCAGTCTACTCCACAAGTCATTCTCGTTTATTCCACCGTCCGGATTGCAACCAACTTATCATTAGTCCTGATGATCTAATAGAGTTTCCATCGAAAGATAACGCAGTAACGAATGGTGGAGTTGCCTGTCCTGAGTGCAGCCCTTAATTTGGCTCTTTTTTACGGAAACGTTTGGAGACTACCTGTCTGATCTATTCGGCACTGGTAGATGAGTCTTACTTTTCTGATAAAAGCTCCAGCATCTCTTTTGCATATTTGCTATACGTGTTGTTTGCATCTCCTGTAAAATTCAAAATACGGTTACATAATTTTCGTGCGTCATCATACCTTTCGAGCTTAAGGTTGGCCATTATTGCATATTTATGCGCTTCTAAATCTTTTCGATCGATTTGAATTATCTTTATTGATTGGTCCAGGATTTCTTCCCATTTTGCTGTCTTTAAGTAAATGAAACTTAAAAGCCGGTAAATATCTATTATCTTACTATCGGGATTTTTTTTAATGAATTCAAGGAGGACTGCTTCTGCATCCTCATACCTTTCATCATCATTCATGAGTACTTTCGCAAGATTTAAGTAGGCTGCCTGGTTGGAAGGTAAAATCTTTTTAGCTTCTTTTAATTCGTGAATGGCATCTTCGTATTGGCCTTTTTCGGCATAAAGCCGTGCCAGTTTGTTCCGAAGCTCAAATTTAAAAGGGTGTAGCATTGTTGCTCTTTTGTAGTGTTTGATTGCCTCCTTACTCATCTCTTCATTCCCGCCCGGCCTTGCTGGTGATATTTTGTCCAAGAGGTTATAAACCTGGCCAAGGGTGAAAGCTGAATGGTAATCTCTGGGATAAAGTTTTTGTACTTGCTCTGCACCGCCAATTGCTTTTGCAAAATACATTGTTATTTGTTCACGTGAAAAAATGTTCTCCAGCCCTTCCGTGATTTTATTGCTGTTTTTATTCCCCCCTATTTCTGCCATTTTCAGATAAATACCATTGAGTACGTTACGATAATTTAAAGCTAAAGGATTATACTTTACTGCTGTTTCATAGCTTTGGATTGCCTCCGTTATCTTATTTTTATTAAGTGATCTCCGCCCGTGTTCAAAGTAGAGGTCCGCCTTATAACGGAACAGACTAAGGATGATAAGCAGGACCATTAAGCATATAATAATACCGCAGAAAGTCTGTTTTCCAAATCTCCGGATAGCGGGATTACCAACCCGCCTGAATGACGCAGTCAGGTTGGTGCCGGCGCGGGCAGGCATTCCTTCAGGCTGGGAATAGGTAACGGGAGATGCAATAACCGACATGGCAATAAGGAACCAGAAAAGTGTGATTATGGGTACATGTCCGAAACTGAACTGGTTTTGAATAAAATAAGCCAGGCAGCCGGAGCAAAGGCCAATTATGAGTATCTTGTCTGAGCCTTTGGCTTTTTTACATCCTTTCCAGACCATCCGTGCATAGGCAAAGATCAACCACGCATATACTCCCAGACCCAGCAGGCCTGTTGAAACGGTTGTATTTAATAAATCGTTGTGTATCCTGTTTTGATTTTCAAAAACCCTGTGTTCGTTCATATCCCGATAAAGCTTTGCTATGTATTGCGGATAGATCATGCCTAGTGTGTCTGGGCCAATTCCAAGAACAGGATAATCACGGATAATCCTGAAACTTGCCAGATATTGCAAGAACCTCGTCAGAGTTGTGCCTTCTATTTGACGTGCGAGACTAACGTACCAATCAGAACCATGTTCGTCAGACAGGCGGTGGTATTGGCTTGAGTCAGGCTCGTCTTTAGTTGTGTCATCAACGAGTGTGGGTTGAGTAAACAGATCTTGTTTTGTTAGATTTTTATCCTGCCTGTTGTTTGTTTTCTTCCCAGATGTGCTGTCTCGGTGGACAGGTTTAATTTCTTCTACGAATCTTCCTATAACTGATGTCCTATTATTTACATTAAAGAAAATAGAAATGCCTATTATAATAGTTATTGTAGCAATAGTTTTTGTCTTGTTTGACAGAAGATTTTTTTTCCCAATCAAACAAATGAAAAACAAATTTGAAATAATAAAACCCAGAAAGGATGCGCGTGCCTTTGTGTAATAGAATGCGACCATAAAAAGTGTTAAAATTCCCAAGTATAGAAAAGTTGAATATCTAAATCCAGAATTGGAGAATATTTTAATGAGCACAAGTGGTATGACCATAATTAAAAATGCGGAAAAGAATGCACGATGCCCAAAAGTAGCAGAAACCCTCATGCCAGGACCAGTGGAGACACTCCATTTGTACAGGTCTAAACCAAAGTGTTGTAATATCCCATATATAGACGCGAAGCATGCGGTTAAGATAATTACGTTAAGGAGAGAGCTTAACCTTTTTTTATCGATGAAATGTATAATTACGAAAAATAGTGAGATATATACAATAGTTGATATAAAACCTCCGTATCTTTTGTAAGTGCCGACTAAACTTAAATAAGGATTTGTGGAAAAGGCTGTGGCAAATCCGTTGACAAATAAGAGAGCTAGAATTGGTAGAGTTAATGGTTGCAATAAGAGTTGTGGAGCGTAATCCCTATTTTCATTTTTTTGTACAGGAGGGATGGATGGATCGGGGGGTTGAGTATGTCTGTCCTGGCTATTCACCATTGGCTCAGACCAAGTCTGTTTGCCGTTAATTATAGTTTTTATAGACCAGATAGCCAACATGGCAAAGGTCAATACATAGAGGACCGTAATCTTGCTCAAGTCGAAGACGCTGTGAAGGTGGATATCAAAATAGAGCGGGACCGCAATAATGATAACCAGCAAAGTTGCTATTATTATTTGATCACAGTATGGGATTCGTTCGGACTCTGTTGGCGTAATTGTCTGTGCTTTTTTATTAAACATATTTGACACATCTACAAAATGATACAATATTGTATCATTCCTGGAAGGTTTAGAGGAGCAGATTTGGTTAGTCTTGGATATCCTTGATAATAACCCATAAGCTGTTAGCTTTTCTGTTTGAGTGGTAAAGTCTCTATTTTATAATGTAATGTTGGTGGATTATAATAAGTAGGATTCAATATTGATAAACAAAACCCCGATTATTTTTTCAGTCAATTATTTCCAGGTCAGCTCTTTGAGAAATATAAGGCATGTTTTTTGCGAAGATCTGTATAGGCAAAGTACAATAAAATACTTGACATGGGCGTTCGCAGGGTTATACTCTCCAGTTAATCATCCATCGCAAAATGCTTACCCTATACTATTTATATTAATCCAGAACAGTTAAATATAAATAAATTTATAGAGTATTTTTTTATCCTCTCATACCATTAAAGGAGGTAGGTAGAATGAGAATACTAAAGCTTAACAAAGGCTTTACGCTTATAGAATTATTAGTAGTAATTGCCATTATCGGAATCCTTGCTGGAATCTTACTACCGGTGTTGAGCAGGGCAAGGGAATCCGCACGTAAAACTCAATGTGCCAGTAATATAAAGCAGGTCGGCATGGGGTTGATAATGTATGCGAATGAGAGTAATGAGGCGTTCCCTACAGATAGTGCATATGGGGGTACTGCACCAGCGATGCATGCTTTAAACCTACTCTACCCTAATTATGTTTCAGACCCACGTACGTTTAACTGTCCGAGCGATACTTCCGTTACTGCTGCTACTAATGCTGGTATTCAGTCAGGACAGGCCTTTGAAACGGACGAATGCAGCTATGGATTTGACTATACCCATACACAGGCTGATGATGCAGATGTCGCACTCGCTGCTGATCGTCCTCCTGGTACACCCAATGCAACAAATAGCTCCGCTAATCATAGTAGTAGAGGTCAAAATGTGATCTATGTTGATGGCCACGTTGAATTTGTCAACTCTCCACTTGCCGGTTGGTTTGCATCGGATGGTACTACGAGAGATAATATTTACCTGAATGCGGCAGGAAATGCGGCAGCATCTTCTGGTGGCACGGATACTGCTGTACTACATGACGGTCCGTGACGGAAGTTAATATAATCTTTGTTTTTTGAAATACCACTGGTTCAATTTTGTCAGGTTGAGATAAGCTTTGTCACATTGAGGCAAAGTATTTCTGTTTACGGGCGTCAGCCCGATTAAACATTATGGCTGACAAGTCTGTATTTTATGAGAGTAGTCCTTGAGTTTGAGTTAGAATCGGTGATTAAAAAACAGCTTTATTTGTTTGGCTCCTGTAATGTTTTATGCTGAACTATAAAGCTGTTTTTTTGTATAAATCACGTTGTTTATTCGATATTCTTTTTCTATGGTAAATCCGAATCGCACAATTACAAACCGTAATGGTTTTACTCTTATAGAATTATTGGTCGTAGTTGCCATTATTGGTGTTCTTATTGGGATCCTGCTTCCTGTACTGCATAGGACTAGAGAAGCTGCCCGCAGGGCCGAATGTACCAGTAACTTGAAGCAGGTTGTTATGGGACTGGTGATGTACTCGAATGAGAGTAATGAGGCGTTTCCATCTGATACTGCATATGCCGGGGTAAGTCCGGCAATGAAAGGCCTGAACTTGATATTTCCCCTATACGTTAAAAATAAAGGAACATTTAACTGCCCCAGTGATAGTAACAGTGGTAACAATACTGCCAGCATAGCAGAAGATGTCGCGTTTACCCTGGAACAATGCAGCTATGGATATGATAGAACCCACAATCGGGTAGCGGATGAAGCTGGAGTTGCAATTCTTGCAGACCGTCCACCTGCTGATCCTGTTGGTAATCAAACAGACAACTCACCGAACCATGATGGGCAAGGTCAGAACATCGCTTATATTGATGGTCATGTCGAATTTGCTAAAACACCATTGGCGGGCTGGTATTTCTCCGATGGTACAAGAGATCACATCTTTTTAAATTCAGCTTTAAGTGGAACTGATAGTGTCGGTGGGACTGATACTGCCATATTGCACGATAATCCCTGAAGTTGATTTATTGATAACAACCCCAGAACAGACTATCTCCTTCTCCATTCATTGTTTTTATTAACACATCAATTGAGCGATTTGAGTAGCCGCATCCTTTAGGTTGCGTAACTTACGCGGAATACACATGCACCCATCGGATGATGAGACATGCAGGCTAAAGCCTGCGGCTACTATAACATATGGAATAGAATCGCTCAATTTAGGTATCACATCAACACTGAGCTAATGCGAAAATAGATTTTCAGTTTACCCCTTTTTGAAATAGAACTACGTCTATTTGACTGAAACATTTTCGTTTTAGTGTTAAGCATGAACCTGTATAGGGTGATTACCGGAGACAGTAAGAACCCTACCTGACTTTTCTATCTTGATTTCCGGGGTAATAAACAGCTAAAATAGTAGCGTACTATTAAATAGCAGGCTATCAATATGTTAGAATATGATTTTAAAGAGAGTATTGGTTATTCCGTAGCAATGGCGTATCGGGCCTTAAGGAAGGCGTTAGATGCTGAATTGGGGCGCTATGGGATTACGTTCAGTCAATGGCAGGTCCTTTCAGGGCTGGCCCTGGAGGGTGAAATTTCTCAGGTTAAGCTGGCAGAGTTGATAGGTGTCGAAGGCCCTACGCTGGTGCGGATACTTGACAGGATGGAACAAAGAGGCTGGATCAAGCGGAAGGTGTCTTCCCGTGACCGTCGGCAGAAATTAATTTCACCAACAAAAAAGGTAGAAGGTGTATGGAAGCAGATGACTGAATGTGCTCATGGAGTAAGAAATGGGGCAGTTAAAGGGATTTCATCAAAAGATGTTGTAAACCTGCAAAAGCTTTTGAAAAAAATAAAGGAGAACCTGAATGGATAAATCGGGACAGAGAATTCTGTGTAGTCGCAATAAGAGAGGAAGCTATCTGTTATTGTGTGCGGGAATAGCTGCATTTCATATAATTGCTTTTTTCTTTCTATCTGACAGGAGTCTTCTGGCACAAGGACAAATGCATAAAGCTCCTGTGGTAGTATCACGTGTTGTTCAGATGGATGTAAGGCAACCGGTTAAAATGGTGGGTACCGTTTTCCCTCTCAGGGAAAGTATTGTTGCTGGTGAGATAGAGGGGTTGGTGATGGAATTTCCTGTTAAAAGAGGTGATTCTGTAAAGAAAGGGCAGGTATTGGCGAAACTCAGGACAACGACTCTGGAAATTCAGCTTAAAGGTGCGAAAGCAGATGAACATCTCGCCCGCATAAAATATCAACGTGCTAAGGAGCTTCATGAAGGTAAGACAATTTCACATCAGGAACTTGACGAGTTTGAGACCAGGTTGGTAGCGCAGGAGGCAGTGACAGAAGGCGTTGAGGATAAAATTGGAAAGTGCGTAATCACGGCACCCTTTGATGGCAGAATAACTGAAGAAAGTACTGAAGTAGGTCAGTGGCTTAAAAAGGGAGACAGCGTTGTTTCCATGTTGCAATTGGACTCTGTAAAAGTCAGGGTTTCGGTTCCGGAAAAGTATATTCTGAATTTGAATGTTGGTGATGAGAGTGAAGTCAACTTTCCGGCATTGGGAGGTATAACAAGGACAGGTCGTATCGTTCATATAGTGCCTCAGGCAGACAAACGTGCCAGAGCATTTCCTGTTTATGTAAAAATAGACAATAAAGATGAAGCAATTAAAAGTGGTATGTTTGCAGAGGCAATTTTTGAAATGGGATCCTTACTATCGGCAACAATGATCTTGAAGGATGCTATCGTGAGACGTGGAGGCGGAGAATTTATTTATTTAGCGGTGGATGGAAAGGTTACAGAAGTTTCCATTCAGGCCGGTATTGCTCACGAAAATTTAATCCAGATTATAGGTGATGTAAAGCCGGGTGTCGATGTGATTGTAAGGGGTAATGAGCGTGTGCGTAATGCCCAGGATATTCAGGTAACCGGGAGGATGGACTAAAGAGTGACGAAAACCAAATGATAAAAAAAGAGACGATAGACGAGGGACGAGAGGAAAATGACGAAAAGGATAAATAGTGTGAGGGATTTGGAAGTATATAAACTAGCTTTTGAATCAGCGATGGAAGTCTTTGAAATGTCTAAATATTTCCCTAAAGAAGAGACCTATGCATTAACAGATCAAGTACGTAGGTCGTCCAGATCAGTGTGTTCGAACCTTGCTGAAGGATGGAGAAAACGTAGATATAAAGCTGTGTTTGTTAATAAGCTAACAGATGCAGAACAAGAAGCAGCGGAAACACAAACATGGTTGGAGTTTGCATTAAAATGTAAATATATTAACAGCGAAATTTTCAAAAGATTAGACGAAAAGTATGAGCATATTTTTGCAATGTTGATTACGATGGAACGAAAAGCAGACACATTTTGTAAAAGTTGACAACTTATTCGTCCATCGTCCATCGTCAGTCGTGTATCGTCAAATATGAAGATTATAGAATATTCAACAAAGAATCCGGTTAAGGTGGCAGTGGGGTCGATATTTGTTTTACTCTTTGGCCTCCTCTCTCTGTTTCGCATTCCCGTTCAACTCGTTCCTGATGTTGAAAAGCCACAGATAACGGTAGTAACGCGCTGGATTGGGGCAAGTCCGGAAGAAGTTGAGCAGGAGATAATTCATGAACAGGAGGAGATGCTTAAAAGTGTTGAAAACCTGAAAAAATTAACTTCTAAAAGCTTCAATGGGCGCGGTCAAATATTACTGGAATTTGTGGTTGGGGTGGATAAAAGCACTGCACTTCTGGATGTTGCTAATAAACTGGATCAGGTGCAGGAATATCCTGAGAATGTTGATGAGCCGGTTATAAGTGCAGTAAATACCGGTGACCGGCCTATTGCATGGTTTACCTTACGAACACTTCCGGGAAACAATACTGATGTTAATGAGTTGCGAGATTACGCTGAAAATCACATTGAATCAAGGCTTGAGAGGGTACCCGGGGTAGCAAACAGTAATATCTATGGTGGTGCCGAGAGAGAGTTGCAGGTTATCATAGACCCGCATGCATTGGCAAGTAGCCAACTGACGATATTAGACGTACGCAGGGCCCTTATTTCTTCGAACACAAATATAAGTGGAGGAGAGATAGATGAGGGTAAAAACAGATTTACCGTAAGAACTTTGGGACAGTTTAAGTCTGTTGAAGAGATAGAGAATCTGGTTATTACAAAGCGGGATGATATTCCTGTTTATATAAGAGACATCGCGGAAGTACAGCTTGGGTACAAGAAGCTAGAAGCATTTGTCAGGCAGAAGAATGAACCGTCCATTGCCGTGAATGCGCAGAGAGAGGTTGGCGCTAATGTTCTGACGGTTATGGCAGGGTTAAAGGCAGCATGCAAAGAACTAAATGAAAATCTATTGATAGACAGGGGCTTACAGTTAGAACAGGTATATGATGAAACTGAGTATATAAAGTCTTCAATAGGCCTGGTCCGGCAGAACGTTATAGTTGGTGGCTTTCTGGCTGTCATGGTACTCTTAATATTCCTTAGAAGCTGGCGTAGTACATTAGTTATTGGATTGGCGATTCCTATCAGTGCTATAGGCACCTTTCTGATGATTACACTTCTGGGACGTTCACTGAATGTTGTTAGTCTGGCTGGGATAGCTTTTGCTATTGGGATGGTGGTTGACAGCGCTATCGTAGTCCTGGAAAATATATTCCGCCACTGGCAGTCAGGTGAAGATCCGTTTGAGGCAGCTTGCAAAGGGACTGCAGAGGTATGGGGTGCTGTATTGGCCTCCACGCTGACGACCATCGGAGTATTTATACCCGTAATTCTTGTTGAACAGGAAGTTGGACAACTGTTCAGGGACATAGCGCTGGCCATAAGCTTTGCGGTAGGCTTATCACTTATCGTTGCCGTCACCGTAATACCGACTACGGCAGCAAGGATTCTTTCCCACAGGAAGAAGAGTGGACCTGCCGGTAAGGATGATTCCACTAGTAGTAACCGGTTGGTTTTATTTGGACGCAATTTAACTGATAAGATTGTAGGAGTTGTAGATTATTTAACCAATACATTAAAAAGGCGTTTAATGACTATTTTTGTATTGATTTTTATTTCAATATTTCTTACCTGGTGGATGATTCCGGAAATGGAGTATTTGCCCGAAGGCAATCGTAATTTGATTCTGGCCATTATGCTGCCTCCACCAGGCTATAGTCTGGAAGAACAGAAATCTATCGGGTTGCTTCTGGAGAAGGAACTGAGCCCTTACTGGCTTGCCAAAGTGGGCACTAAAGAGGCTGAAGTGCTGGATGGACCTCCTATTGAGCATGGGTTTTATGTTTCTCGCGGGAGATCTGTCTTCATGGGTATGATATCGGCTGAACCTGAAAGGGTTGCAGAACTCATCCCTGTTCTCAGGCGGGTGTGCGGGAAGGTCCCGGGCATGATCACGATAGTACAACAGTCAAGTCTGTTTGAACGGGGGTTGAGCGGAGGCCGTACAATAGACATTGAACTTTCCGGGCCTGACTTGAATCGTCTGGTATATTATGGAGCACAGGTATTTGGCCAGGTAAGACAGGTGTTTCCCCCCGGTACACAGGCTCGTCCTGTACCCAGCCTTGAGCTTGGGAGTCCGGAATTGCAGATTAAACCGAGATTGGAACACGCGACCGAGTTGGGGCTAACGGTAGCTGACATAGGATATATTGTTGATGCCCTCGTGGATGGTGCTTATGCCGGAGATTACTGGCATCAGGGTGACAAAATAGATCTTGTGGTCTTTGGGCAGAGCAAATATATTGAACGAACCCAGGATCTGGAGCAAATATTCATTTTTACTCCATCAGGTGATTATGTGCCTCTGAGTACCGTCGCAGATATACAGTTAGGTGTAGGGCCGGAAGAGATAGACCATATTGAGAGGGAGCGTTCAATTGTAATACAGGTTATACCTCCGCGTACAATGCCACTGGAAAGGGCACTTGATGTAATTGATGCAAAAATAATTGAACCCATGGTTGAGAAAGGTCTGCTGGGAGATCTTTATAAGGCTAATTTGGCGGGTACTGCAGACAAGCTTCAGGAAGCGCGCAAGGCGTTACAGTGGAACCTTATTCTGGCAATGGCGATTGCATATCTGCTAATGGCTGCACTCTTTGAATCATTTCTTTATCCAATAGTTATCATGTTCAGTGTGCCTTTAGCTGGTGTTGGAGGCTTTATAGGGCTTGCGGTCCTGAACATATTTACGTTACAGGTTATGGATGTGCTTACCATGCTTGGGTTTGTTATTTTAATAGGGACGGTAATAAATAACGCTATCCTCATCGTACATCAGACTCTTAATAATATGCGGGAAGGGAAGATGGGTCCTCATCAGGCACTTATAGAGAGTGTGAGGACACGTATCCGTCCAATATTTATGAGCGTTGCAACAACGGTTTTTGGTATGCTACCGCTGGTCATATTCCCGGGAGCGGGTAGTGAACTTTACCGCGGTCTTGGTAGTGTAGTGTTGGGTGGTCTGATAGTGTCTACTGTCTTTACGCTGCTCCTGATCCCCGCAGTTTTCAGTCTGGTAATGGATATTAAAATGCGTTTAGGATGGGGTAAGGAAGTATAGAAAATACTTTTTCAGAAGATAATGGGTGACTCTTATTTTCTCTTTTTATAAGTGTAATCAGTCTCGTGTATTGTAATGTATTCCTTCCTTTTTTCTGCAACCATGTGATTCGAGGAATCTTGCCATCTCGTAATTTTTATTCTTTACTGCAATATCCAGTGGTGTAGACCCTTTATGAAACATCTTTCCGTCCTCTTCGATTTGAGCATTCTTATCAGTACCATTGTCTATCAAGATTTTAACTACCTCCACGCCACTCTCCATGACAGCCCAATGTAATGGAATCCAGCTATCAATATCTTTTTCATTAACATTGGATCCATGAGAAATAAGTAATTCTGCAAGATTGCTGTGATTCCATTTGACAGCTATGTGAAGAGGTGTCTTTCCTTTTTTATTCTTTATGGTTACATCAGCTCCTTGCTCTATCAAAAAAACGTGCAATTTCATTATTATCATTGTTTAACGCAGCTTTGCTTCAATAGATCGCATTAAATCTTCTTTTGCTCTCATGTTTGATGGTAAAAAAAAGAGGGTAGTTTCCTTTTAATTCAGTTGCACTCTTATCTGGAATAGAAATAGTGCTGCTTGTGGAGTCTCTTTTACTCGTTGAATTAGACGTCTGGATTTGATCGGTTGCTTTAGGAACGGCGTCAAATACAGAGACATAACGGCTTCTGTCTTCCCTATATCACATTAGTTGCATGAAGAGGGAACTGTGAGAAGGCGCACACTGCAAAAAGTAAGACGATGGAAAATTTGAATAGTTCTTTGTTCAGTGTGGTAGGGGAGGAGGTAATGGGAGATCCATTCAGCCTTGTTAATGTTATTTAGTTTCTGTACGGGAATTCCTAAGCGTAATAATAGTCGTATGTTATGTATAGTATGAGGCAGTAGAAACCCTTGCAAATTGGGAGTAAACTGATACAATTCAATTCCTTAAGTTGTTGTACAACAATGAATTATA
>JABHIW010000076.1 GCA_018670825.1 Candidatus Scalindua sp.
GCCACAACCGCTACATCTTTTCTTTAGCGGAAGAGGAGGACCTTCCGTACAGGACAAAGATAAACACATTCACGCTCTCCCGAAAAAGGAATTTATAAAAAAGCTGCATGAGTATGAGGGATCACCCCAGGAAATCCTCAACGATGAGGGTGTCATGGAGTTTTTTGAGCCAGTACTAAGAGCTGATTTCAAGGCAATTACAACATATGTATACAAAAAAGATATACCATTTGATATCCCTATTACAGTAATGATCGGGACAAATGAAGATACAACATACGAAGAAGCTATGAAATGGCAGGATGAAACATCTAAGAAAATATCTGTACGACAGTTTCCGGGAGGGCACTTTTTTATCTATCAACATACCCGGGAAATAAGCAGAATCTTTTCTTCTACCCTGCAAAATCCCCCAGAGATCATCAGTGATTGATCTATTCTATACTTTTTTTGATACTCCACTTGCTACTGATACATGGAATTCCTATCTGCAAAATGTCCCAGAAGAGATTCAAACACAGGTAATACGTTTTAAAAGATGGCAAGATAGACATTCCTGTCTGTTGGGAAAAATTCTTTTACGGGAAGGATTAAAGAAACATGGATATCCTCCTGATTGCTTAAATAATCTTTCGTATTCTACATACAAAAGACCATTTATAGATAATTCTATTGATTTTAACATTTCACATTCCGGAGAATATGTTATGTGCGCAATCAATACTGACGGAAGAGTTGGAATAGATATTGAGAGAAAGAAACCCCTTAATTTTGCAGAGTTCAGAAATTACATGACCCCTGATGAATGGGACACGATGCGGGAAGCCCCCGACCAATCAGAATATTTTTACGATCTATGGACGGTGAAAGAAAGTGTAATAAAAGCAGAGGGCAAAGGGCTGTCAATTCCTCTTCTCGACATTCACCGGGTAGGTGATACAGCTAATTTCAACAAAAACATCTGGTATATTAAAAAGGTAGCTATCGATCTCAACTATAGTTGCCATGTAGTAACAAACAACATAACGCCTGAAATTTGTGTATGCAAATTTATGAGTAATAAAGAATTTTTACCGTAACCTATATGAAACAAATTTATAGTGTTGTAGAAATACTTTTCCTTATTGATAAGGAAATTGACTGATACCTTGTAACTCTACAAATGAATAGAAAACCAGAAATAATAGTTGCAAAAGATAAAACGTTAGATATAACCTTAAAACTAATGTGTTATTAAGATACAACCATTAGAAAATTTTACCTGAAACTAGCAGCTACTGATGAAGAGTCGGAATTACAGTAGTATATCAGAGATTAAGTTGTATCTTGAAAGATATAGCTTATACACACATTATATTAAATGGCAACTTTCTATGAACAGGTGAATGCTTTTTATCTGCCGGTACAACAGCTATTAAATTAAATATGTTTAGTAAGTAAATTTATATCTCTTGCTTGTAAAAATATTTCTCTGTTAAATTCTTAATTGATATATTGGTTCACTTGCTTCTAACAGATGTTGCAAACAAGTCCAGTTACATCTACTTACAAATGCTTGATAGATTAAGCTGATATAAACAAGAAAGATTTATATGAATAATTGGGAACAGGGCTTTCAGCATAAATACATTCTAACTAGCGAAGAGTTGGCAGATCTTTGTGGGACAACAGAAAACGGAATTAAAGAAAACCTGAACCAAAGTGAAAGCCTGTGCATTCGTGGAGGCAAAACGGGCATCTACCCTTCCGTTGTAAAAAAGTTTTTGAAGAAAAACGGGATCGATTATTCCTGCCAGGTATTAGCAATTGTTAACATGCGAGGGGGAATTGGCAAGACGACCGCATCCATAAGCACTGCTACCAGGGCAAAACAATACGGGTTTAAAACCTGCATCATCGACATGGATCCACAGGGATCAACAACTCTGGCCTTTGACATGACTCCCGAAGCGGATGAGCCTATTTTTTACGACATTTGGCAAAAACCTGATGAGATGGTCATGGGAACCATAAAAAAGATCGATGAAGATTTGTACATCATTCCCTCTTCATTAGAAAATGGACTACTGGACGCAAGTTTAATCAATCCCAGTCATCAGAAAAATGCGGTGAATGATGTTTGTAATGTGCTTAAGGCCAATGGATTTGAAATGATTATTATAGACAATCCTCCTTCTCTTGGTACAGCGGTGATTTCATCTGTGTGTGCTGCTGATACTATTGTAGTACCTATGTTTAGTGATGCTTTCTCATTCAGGGGACTTGATATAACTATAAATGAAATTCATTCTATCTGCTCTACTTTTAATATGGATGAACCTAAAGTAAGGATCCTTTTTTCAAAATATGATCGAAGAGAAAAAGCTTCAGAGACAGCTTTACTTGAATTAAAGGAGAGATACTCAAAATATTTTATACCATTTCTAATCCGAACGAGTACTGAATTTTCAAAGGCACTGCAGAAGAAGGAAACGATTTTCGCTTCTCGCAGAAAAAGTACAGCTAAGGAAGATTATGATATGTATGTGAAACATATTCTTGGACTGGACAAAATATATAAACAAAATGGAGGAAAATGTGACTGAAAAAGACAAATCCAACGACAGTCAAGCTACGGGAAAGGCAAAGATCAAAGTTAAACGATCAAGAAGGCGCATGTATGAGTCAGTACAGGATGAGGGAGAATCTACAATTACCAGTGAGAAAGAAGAGGGACAAAAAGAAAAACAAAAAAGCAAAAAAGCTAATGAGCAAGATTTGGTTAATGAAAGAAAAGATGATGAAGATAACCGGCTACTACAAGCCAACGAAATAGTTGCACATCATGTTCAATGGTCGATAGGTGTCAGCATCGTTCCGATCCCGCTATTAGACATGGTAACGGTTTTGGCAGTACAGTTAAGGATGCTAAAGAAACTGTCTGATCATTATGGGATAGCGTTTTCTGAAAATCGTGTAAAAATTCTGACAGCATCTCTCATGGCGAGCCTCAACTCCGGTTTGATAGGCGGTAAATTATTTGTTAGTATGTCCAAGCTACTCCCGGGGATAGGCACATTTCTGGGAATAACCGCCATGAGTGCATTTAGTGGAGCTATTACTTATGCAATAGGTCAAGTATTTACTCAACATTTTGAATCAGGTGGAACATTCCTGGATTTTGATCCGAAGAAAGTCAAGGCATACTTCAAGGAACAGCTTGAAGAGGGTAAGAAAATAGCAGAAAAAAGAAGATAGATTAAAGAATAGGCTAATATATTAATCTGGCAATTAAATATGTGACATTGCCGTATATTTATCTGATTGATATATAACATTTTATGATATCAAAGATATCATCTAAATAATTGCCGAGTTAATATTATCATATGAAGTAATTTGAATTTTCTATTGACGTAAATATAGTATCTTATATAATGCGGGTACTTAACCTAGTACCTAAGTCCTTATTTTAAGGAGGTGTTGTATGGCAGTAGCGACTGAAAAAGAGTGTGATGTAAATTCTGCATTATGTACAAAAGAAGAAGAAACGAATAAAATTATAAGACGTAATATGTATTATGCAATGGGAGCAGGGGTAGTTCCGATTCCTGTGTTTGATCTGGCAGCTATCACTGGTCTTCAGATGAAGATGTTATACCAATTTTCACATGTATACGATGTTTCCTTCCCCAAGAATCTTATCAGATCTACTTTAGCTTCACTCATTGGAGGCATTGGTGCCATTCCTTTGGCCGGTATTATTGCCGGTAGCGTGATAAAAGCTATACCAGGTATCGGTAATGTTGCAAGCGTACTCACTCTTCCAGTTACGGCAGGTGCTATTACCTATGCCATCGGGAAAATATTTGTAATGCATTTCGAATCAGGCGGAACTTTCCTGACTTTTAATGCGAAAAAGATGAAAGAATATTTTGCCGAACTCTATGAAGAAGGAAAAGAGGAAGCTTCCAAAGCCAATGCTGAAAGCAAGAACAGTAGCGCCGTCTAACAATTATTTAAATCTTTTCCGACGCTTGTTCGAAAATATTCTTAATAGGCTGGTAACGACAGTTCATAGACACGGTCATCTTCAGTGTCTATGAACCACAAGGTAGATCTGTATTGCCTGAAGAAGTACCTGTCCGTGCAGTTCTTCAATAATCGGCTCGACATCGACTCATTTATTGTCAAAATAGAACGTACCTGAGTAAATAAACAGAATGAACATTCCCATCATCTCCGCATACAATAAGTACTTCGTCATCAGCAAATTGATGTGTGGTGTGTAGAATACTTACAATCTGGCTTTCACATCCATGGACAAACCCATCAACAAACTTTCAAAACTCCTTACCAACCTTCCGTATATTTTCCTGATAAACTGATTTAAATTTAATGACGTTCAACAGTGATTAGCACTACCGGTAAACCAAAGACAAGAAAAAGTCTGAAAAGTAAAATCCAACCTACGTTTCATTTTTATTATATTCATATTGTCATAATGTTCCATTATAATGTGTTCAAATAATTCAACCATTGCGTTTCATTAAATACCGGTTATTTATTATTAGTAGATACTTTACATTTACCAAAAAATCCTCTGGCATGACTACTTTAAAACAACCGTGAGTAACAGACTTGAAACACTGTTTACCTCTCAAATCGTTCATGAGTGTTGTCGCAAGATTAAAGACAAGTTTGATGATTATCATGGTGTGTCTGACACGTGCGAGGAGATCATGTCCATGGTTAAATAAGGAAATAAGTACACGCAAGAAATAGGATCTGATTAATTTCTCTCTCTATCACCTTTACTTTTCTCTGGGATGTTACTTCGTAGGCAACATTTAGTTTAATGATCTACGGTTGAACATTGTTTAAGTAAAAAATCTAAGGTAAAAAAAGGTTAAGTAAATGCCTAAGTAGTTTCTGTACGGAAATGAAGCTTTAAAGACTCCTCCTAATCCGATTATCAGTCTTTTTACCTTTCCAATTAGCAACAATTTGAAAAAACTTCAAAATCTGGTTTTCTGTCTGAACCGAGACATACCACCTCTGTAGTA
>JABHIW010000168.1 GCA_018670825.1 Candidatus Scalindua sp.
CTTTGACATAGCTTACCTGAGACATCTACCGGAGATTGTTTTAATGTCACCAAAAGACGGTGCTGAATTCAAGGCAATGTTACATATGGCAGTACCGCTTAACACACCGGCTGCCATACGCTATCCAAGGGCCAATATTCCTGAAGGCAGCCTTAATAATGATTGTAAACCTATTAAATTGGGAAAAGGTGAAATCTTGAAAGAAGGACGGGATGGGGCGATAATTGCATATGGTGTAATGGTGTATCCATCCCTGGAATGTGCACGGATGCTCATGGAGACAGGGATTGATGTTACCGTCGTAAACGCCCGGTTTTCCAAACCTCTTGACGAAGAGCTAATAATAGAAGTTGTGGAGAATCACCAAATAGTTATTACGGTGGAGGATCATGCAGAAGTTGGAGGATTTGGTTCGGCAATTCTGGAGCTACTGGTAGATAAAGGTGCTAATACAAAAAATATACACAAAATGGGAATCCCGGACAGGTTCATTGAACAGGGTTCTCGCGATTTTATCTTAAAGACCCTCAATTTAAATGCAGAGGGTATCTACAAGAACTTTATTTCCGCCTGGAACACAACAGGTCATGCTGATATCAAAAAGAAGGAAGAGTATAAAAAAGCCTCTAATTTGATATGAAAAAAATCATACTCCTGGGCGATATAAGCAAAAAAAAAATAAGAGAAACAATAACCGAGCTTGAACCCTTGTTTCGTAAAAAATCTCTTCTTTCAGTAGTTGATATTTCTGATGAAGATGAGCTAAAAAACGTATCTGCCGATCTCGTCTTTGTTTTTGGTGGAGACGGTACAATTCTCTCAGCAAGTAGAAAGCTATATGACAAGCAAATTCCCTTAATCGGTGTACATTTAGGAAAATTTGGATTTCTGGCAGAACTCACCTTACAAGATATTAATGATTCTCTGGAAAGGCTTTGCTCTGGCGAATACGTTATATCACAAAGAATGTTGTTAACATGCAAGGTAATTCGTTCCAAACAAGTTATTAATGAAACCGTTGGATTAAACGACGCCGTAATTTCCAGAACTTCTTTATCACGATTAATTTCAATTAAGCTCTATGTAAATGGAAAAATAGTCACCACATACAGCTGCGATGGACTAATCGTATCGACTCCTGCAGGAACAACAGCACATTCCCTATCTGCCGGTGGTCCTATTGTCACGCCTGATATGGAGGCTTTTGCCATAACTCCGATTTGCCCACACACACTTTCAAATCGCCCACTTGTCGTCTCCGGTAGTTCGAAGATTGAGATGGAACAAATTTCTGAATCTAAAGGAGTAGGCTTAACCGTAGATGGACAAGTATACTTTGATGTTAAGGCAGGAGATAGAGTCGTTATTGAAAAAGCTGGAAAAAAATTACAGTTAATTGACACACAAACAAGGACCTTTTATGATGTCTTGAGGGAAAAACTAAATTGGAGAGGGCAACCCGCTTATGACATCAACTGACGAGAACAAAAAATATCTATTAACCGGCAATGAAGCATGTGCGGAAGCGGCAATACAGGCTGGTTGTAGATTTTATTATGGATATCCGATTACACCGCAAAATGAGATTCTGACACATATGGCTATCAGGATGCCTCAGGTCGGCGGTACATCTATTCAAGTTGAGAGTGAGCTCGCTGCCATAAATATGGTACACGGAAGCGCTGCTGCCGGCGCAAGAACAATGACATCCTCATCGAGTCCCGGTATCAGCCTCAAACAAGAAGGTATTTCTTATCTGGCCGGAAGCGAACTTCCCTGCGTCATAGTGAATATACAACGCGGAGGACCTGGCTTGGGAGATATCTCGCCTTCCCAGGCTGACTATTTCCAAGCTGTTAAGGGCGGAGGACATGGAGATTACCATACAATCGTACTTGCGCCAAGTTCTGTACAGGAAACTGCTGACCTTGTTTACGACGCATTTGATTTGGCAGATCGTTATAGAAATCCGGTAATGATCCTGGGTGATGCTCAATTAGGCCAGATGATGGAGTCTGTCGTTTTTAATAAAAAATGTGAACCAGATTCATTCAAAAAGGAGTGGGCACTTACTGGTGCAACCGGAAGAAAAAGAAACATAATAAAGTCTTTTTATCCGGTGCAGGGTGAACTCGAGGAGTTTAATGCGAAACTGCAGGAGAAGTATAGCCTGATTAAGAGCAAAGAGGTGCGCTACGAAGAGATTAATACTGAAGATGCGGATATTGTTGTAGTTGCTTACGGCACATGCGCAAGGATATGTAAAGAAATTTTAATGAAAAACAAAATACCAAACATAAAAATAGGGTTACTAAGGCCCATTACACTGTGGCCATACCCATCTCAGGTAATACAAGAAATTGCAGGAAAAGTACAGGCGATACTTACCGTAGAAATGAGTGCCGGTCAAATGGTAGAAGATGTAAGGCTAAGCGTTTCGGGAAGATGTCCGGTGTATTTTTACGGAAGAACAGGAGGAGGCATTCCCTCCCCGAAAGATATCATCAGGAAGATTATCGAAATAATACCTGTCAAAGAGAAGGCAACCTGTGCCACTTAGGCGCTGAGTTGTTTTTTAATTTTTAATGTAGCGGCACGATTTATCGTGCCTCACAAACGCAGGTTTAAATAATCAAACAGCGACAATAGATACAACAAAAAGTAGGGACAATTCATGAATTGTCCCTACGGAAGATAGAAGAATTAAGTTATTGCAGGGTGGATTAACAAATGGAAGCAGTATATAAAACACCGGATACGATGATTGATACTCCAACGCATTATTGCCCCGGATGCGGACACGGTATCATTCAGCGATTAATCGCTGAAATAATTGATGAAAAAAATATCAAGGGGAAGACCATTGGGATAGCGCCTGTGGGCTGCGCGGTCCTAGCTTATAATTATCTGGATATAGATATGTGTGAAGCGGCTCATGGACGCCCACCTGCGGTTGCCACCGGAATTAAACGGGTCCATCCTGATAAAATTGTCTTCTCTTATCAGGGAGACGGTGACCTCGCTGCAATTGGATTATCAGAAATCATACATACTGCCAACCGAAGTGAAAATATCACCGTGATTTTTGTAAATAATGCAGTTTATGGTATGACAAACGGGCAGATGGCACCAACAACACTGCTTAATCAAAAAACATTAACGACACCTCAAGGGCGCAGTGAACAGTGCGATGGACCACCTCTCCGTATATGTGAACTCCTCTCCGTAGTAGGTGGAAGCCGCTTTATCGCCAGGGCGTCCGTAACCTCACCAAAAAACATAATTAATACAAAACAATTAATTGAAAAAGGTTTTAAAACTCAAATACAGGAAAAGGGGTTTTCTTTGATAGAAGTCCTTTCCCCATGTCCGGTTTATTGGCGCATGAGCTCAGTTGAATCTATAAAATTTATAGACGACGAAATGACCAAAACCTTTCCCCTGGGTGTATTCAAAGATTGGGAAAGTCAGAATTAGAAAGGCCCACTAAGATGTCAGAAAAAGTTATTTTAGCCGGTTTGGGTGGACAGGGGATGATGCTCCTTGGCAGACTGATAGCACAAGCCGTGATGCTTGAAGGAAAAAACGTGACCTTTTTCCCCTCGTATGGAACTGAAGTGCGGGGAGGAACCGCTTATTACCACCTGACCGTTTCAGATGAAGAAATTTTTTCCCCTGTTATCGAAGAAGCGGATGCGCTCATTATGATGAACTTTCCGTCTTATCTAAAATTTAAAGATCTTCTCAAACCAAACAGCATGCTCTTTGTAAACTCATCCATGATTGATAAAATAGACAATGAAAAGAACATAGACGTTTTCAGAATTCCCGCCACGAAAATCGCAAATGATATTGGAAACGTCGTAGCATCAAATATGGTTATGTTGGGGGCATATAATCAGGTAAAAAACCTCGTCTCCATTCCAATATTTCTCTCCTGTCTCAAGAACGTCTTAAAAGGCAGGAAAGAGCCTTTCTTTGAAGTAAACAAATTAGCTATAGAACGTGGAGCTGATTTTATAAAAAATTTCTGATTTGTCAAACTCGTACTGAACCAACCAATCTTCCTAACCCTTAATAGTCTCGCTGGGAAGCTATAGAAGTGTGCCATGAAACATTGTTTTGCTATATACGCACCAAAAAAATATCTTAATGCAGGGGGGGGGAAGACGGCCCTCGACCCTATTATAATGTGAAAAATCATATTCTCAAGATGGAAATTTAAGCTATCGGAATATTACCACCAACATTTTGTATTTGATAATTGCCTAGTGACAATAATCAAGTCGTCCTATCTTTGTCCACTACTTCACCAGGTAATGTTCCGAGCCCCGGCCAGATTTTTCTTCCCGGATAGATTGTTGTATTTATGCCGGTATGAACATCGTCCGCTATTATAGTTCCAAGCTTTCTTCTGCCTGAATCAACCGCTTTCCCCTTCACTACGGACCTCACATTCTTGTTATCATGTTTTAGATTCGCGGTTATTGTCCCAGCGCCTAAATTACTATTTTTACCAATAACACTATCTCCTATGTAAGAAAGATGAGGTACTTTTGCATTGTCCATTATTATACTGTTTTTTATCTCAACCGCCTGTCCGATATGGCACCCGTTTCCTATTGACGTGTTTCCTCTTAAATAACAATTAGGGCCGATAAGACAGTTTTCACCAATAACCACATTTCCTTTTATATATGTTCCGGATAGGATTTCTGTACCTTTTCCTACTTTTAATTTCCCTTTTACTATAACATTCTTTTCTACTTTACCCTTTATCTCACTCTTTATTTCTGAAACCAGCACGCTGTTTGCTTCAATTAAATCCCATGGATATCCCACGGACAGCCAGTGTCCTTTTGTTTTTTCACACACGATTTTCTCTGTTTTTGCAAGCGCATTTATATAATCAACTATTTCATACTCCCCTCTTTGACTTTTTCTCAGCTTGAAGCTAAACACTGATTTATCAAAAACGTACAACCCTGTATTCGCAATATCTGAAATAAACTTTTTGGGTTTTTCAACAACCTTCTTGACCTCTTTGCCTTTTACAACAAAGACACCAAACCTGCCCGGCTCTTCAACCTTACATCCCAAAACAGCATATTTATGCTTCAAACATGCCTTCATATCTTTCCTGGAAAAAATATCATCTCCGCCTATAACTATAAATTTATCCTTAATCAATTGCTCAACATATTTCAGCGCATGTCCGGTTCCCAACTGCCTTTTTTGCTCAGCATATCGTATTTTCAATTTTCCATACTTGTCGCCTATTTCATCTATTATCATCTCTTTCTTGTATCCAACGATCACAATAACTTCGTTAACTAATCCCTGCAGGGCATCGAGGTTGTGCTTGATTATCTCTTTATTCATTACCTTAAGTAATGGTTTAGGTATGGTCAATGTTAAAGGCCACGTTCTTGTACTCTTTCCCGCAGCCATTATTACTGCTTGTATCATATCAGGCACCTATCTCTTTCTTCATGACTTTTGCAATGCCATTTGCCATTTTCTGAATCTCTCTTTTATTCTCTCCTTCAATCATAATTCTGCACAACTTCTGTGTTCCTGAATACCGAACAAGAACCCTTCCTTTTTCCCCCAGCTTTAATTCAGCACTCTTGATATCTTTATACACTTTCAACCTGCGTATATCTTTTTTATCGTTTACTTCAATATTAACAAGCACCTGTGGCAAAGAGTTCATACACTCCGCCAATTTACTCAATTTTGCTCTTTTTTCCTTGATAACTTTCAATAGTTGTAAAGCAGAGATTATACCATCTCCTGTTGTTGTATAATTTGAGAATATTATGTGTCCTGACTGCTCTCCTCCTAATACATATCCTTTTTTCCTCATCTCATCAACAACATGTCTATCACCAACCTTTGTTTTAACAACTTTTATTTTTTTCTTTTCCATTGCAATATCAAAGCCTTTATTAGCCATGATAGTAACAACGACGTGGTTCTTTTTTAATGTTCCGTTCTCTTTCATTTGAATTGCACATATTGCGATGATGTGGTCACCATCAACAATTCGACCTTTTTCGTCACAAACGATTACCCTGTCCGCGTCTCCATCCAGCGCGATCCCAATATCCGCCTTTTCCTTTTTTACAACGTCCATCATTTTTTCGGGATGCAGTGCACCACAATCTAAATTTATATTCAATCCGTCAGGTTTATCGTTCAGCACAATAACTTCTGCTCCCAACTCTTTTAATATATGCGGCGCAGTGTTGTAAGCCGCGCCATTAGCACAGTCCAGTACTATTTTTAACCCTTTCAGACTCATACTATTTACAGAAGCCTTTACAAATTCTATATATCTTCCTTTCGCATCATCAACCCTGTGTGCTTTCCCAATCAAATCTCCCTTTACATGTTCAGTCTTTACTTTTTCTGATAGAACATATTTTTCAATCTCATCCTCAACACTGTCCGGCAGTTTATGCCCATCTTCACTGAAAATCTTTATCCCATTGTCTTCAGCAGGATTATGTGAAGCGCTAAGTACAATTCCGGCGTCTGCATTCAATGATTTAGTTAGATGTGCAATAGCTGGTGTTGGCATAGGGCCGACGAGTAAAACATCCGCACCCACAGAGGCAATACCTGAAGCTAAAGCATTTTCCAGCATATAGCCACTGAGCCTGGTATCTTTTCCTATGACAAATTTAGGCTTTTTCTTGCCACATTTCTCTTTGAAAACATAAGCGACGGCTTTTCCAATATTCAATACCTCTTCAGGGACCATCGGGTAAACATTAGCAACTCCTCTTATCCCGTCTGTTCCAAATAATTTTCCCATTTACATTTACCTATATAAAAATAGTGGCCATTGTAGATTTATTAGACTAATTTATCTCATATTTCTGTAACCGGTAATATGAAATAAAAGTTAAATACCGATGGGCGGGATGCCCGTCTGGTAAGTGATTTTAGAGGCAGGATACAAAGAATGAATAACAACGCAGAAAAGATCCGAATTGAGAGGCACTCACTTCAAAAAGCAAGTACCTCTCAATTTGGCTTGTTAAGATTAAAAACTAATCACAACTTAAAACATTAACAATACTTGGGATTGCTACGTAATATACGTTTAACGTACATTTAAGACTTGCGACAAAATCTGGTTAGACCATATCTTTGAATTTCTTACCTACTTTAAATCCTACAGTCCTGCTGGCTTTGACCTTAATTGGGTCTCCTGTTTGAGGATTTCTCGCTGTCCTGGCTTTTCTTTTCTTTACCGAAAAAGTACCAAACCCTATTAGCTGAACGCTTTTATCTTTCTTTACACCTTTGGTAATACCACATAACACAGCATTTACCGCTCTCTCTCCACCAGCCTTTGATGTCTCTAGCTCTTTTGATACCGCTTCAACTAATTCTTGCTTATTCATAACAACCCCCCTTTCAAAAAAGGAAAAATAGCCAAAAAATATATAACGTCAACAACCCTTGTTACATTGCCATACCAATTATTTTGCCTTCAAATACAAGTTTGCCATTTGCTATTCCCTGCACATCAAAGATAGCCCTTCTGGCTCTTAATTCTATATTCTTTGCGATAATGATCAGTTTATCACCCGGAAGTACTTTACCTCGAAATTTAACCTTATCTATACCGCCAAAACCAAAAAATTTTTCAGTTTGAATGGAACTCTTAAAATAATAGGTACACAATTGTGCGGCGGCTTCCACCATGAATACACCCGGCATAAGAGGATTGCCCGGAATATGCCCACGTACCCAAAATTCATCTTCTTTTACATCCTTATATCCAATAATTATTTTGTTCTCAGGATCAAATTTAATTATTCCACTTAACTGCTCCATCTCATAACGATGTGGGACTAAGACCCTGATACGATCAATATCAGCCGTTATCTCATTTAAGTCAATGGTATCTATATCTACTAAGAATTTCTGCGGCATTGCAAAATACTATTATTAAGAGATATCTTTGTCAATAAAAAATTGTAAATAAAACATAAATAATAACATTCATGTCGGCAAGGCGATTGAAAAGGATCTCCCCTCTCAGATCGTTGCTAATCAAAACGGCGACAAATCCTGTAAATAGTTAGCCCTAACATAAATACGTTCTCATATTTTCACTGAGACCGTTCCCTCTAACGAGAATCGGAAATTGGACTAAAACAAACCCTTAAAGCAGAGCAGTATAACAAGAAAATTTGTATTGACGAAAAACCTGCTCGTATTGATTATAGCTTAATTTCTAAAAGATATGGTAGCGGCGCAGGGACTCGAACCCCGGACCTACGGATTATGATTCCGCCGCTCTAACCAGCTGAGCTACACCGCCATAAAGAAATGCATCCTGCTAAAGAAATTTTGAAACTGTACCGTAGCAGAGCGCAATAGTATACATTATATATCCTATAGATCAAGTTGTTATTTATAATGGTAACAGGCAATAGAGGAAGAAAGGCATGTGCTCTTTCAAAATCGTGGCTACCTGAAAAAACATCCTCTATTTTATCACCTTTCTTATTTCCTTTTTAATTTTATCTACCTTCGGACCAAAGTTGCTTTGGCCATACTGCTTCAATAATTTATCATATTTATAACTCCTTACAGAGACCAGGCCCAAACCATCACCCTGTACCCCGTACTCATAAGCCATAATCACCTCCTGCCTGGTATCAACCAGATAAAAAGGCTCTCTGTTGTTTGCCCGGTTACCGACTACCCCAAATACATGTTTTGCGCTTGCTCCACCATCGCCCTGGGCAACTACGTAATCAGGCGAGGTTTTAATAAGTATAAGTACAAGTAGTACGATAACTATTCCCAACAGGACCGTGTTTAATCCATATTTCTTAAACATTTTTCACTACCTCCAAAGTTTATATTCATATAGTAGATGATTTTCGAATAGTTAAGAAATGTAATAAAAACTAATCCATCTTAAACAGAACACCGATAAAAACTTTAAATTCCTTTTAAACCGTATTTATCATATCCAAAAAGAGAAATAATCCTTAATTTCCATACGTAGGGAATCGAATTTCTGCTTCGTTCTTTCTCTTTGTAAAGGCATTGGCCTCTTGTTCCTGCCTGACCAAGATGGTAGGTTTTATGAGTATAATCAGATTGCCAGTTGTTGCAATATCTCTATCAATCGTACTACTGGAAAACAATCTCTTCAGAATTGGAATCTTGGAAAGAATTGGAGTGCCGCTTGATGACTTCGTCTCTGACCTTGAACCCAGACCGCCAATCAAAAGAATACCTTTATCAGGAACACTTACAGTAACTGATAGTTCCTGCTTAACAGTTTGAGGGAGTTGTATTGTATTCTCCGCTACAGGAAGTGTAGCATCTGCAACGGACTGCCCCGCAGTCCTAAATAGCTGGGTGCCAAACGTTACAGTAGTAATAATTGGATGTACCTCCAGAGAAACGTATTTCCTGTCCGCGCTTACAACCGGCCTCACATTAAATACCGTACCATCATCTATTTCTGCCATCACCGGTTGAGGAGTCTGGCTCACAATTGTATAACTCTCTATATAATTTCTCGTTGTAACTACCTTAATCGTCCCTCTCTGAGTATTTGACAGGGTTATCTTAGGAGCGGTCACTGTCTCTGCCTCGTCGCTCTCCTGCACCGCTCTTAAAAAGCCCTTAAGAAAGAAACTATCAAAAATCTGGTAAGTAAGATTCAACCCTGATGTGCCAGACGCTACTCCTGTTCCTGAAAAGGTATCCCCTGCAGCAGAGAAGACACCAGGAAGAAGATTGCCTGCAGAATCTTGACCAGGGATGTCCGTAGTGTTTTTGGTAGAATGATTCGGGCCCCCATCGAAATCTGTAATATTATTGCCGAATGTCTCCAGAAAATTATCCGACACGGCAATGAAACGCGCTTCAATGCTTATCTGAAGATCAGCAGAAGACCTCAAGGCCGCAAGAAGATCCTCGACCCGCCTGTGAACATCCACAACATGTGTTACGACGATATCACCCAGCATACCTTCTCGAGCGGCTATCATGCCCTTACCTGCATTTATTGACCATGATGCAGGTTCTATGGTGCTGGTGATCAGATTAATAATCTCCTTTACCCTGTCAAAAGTATCCTTGTTCTCTCCTGTCGACTCTTCCCCCTCTTCGGCCCCCGTCGTACCCGACACCTGCCCTATTAGATCCTGACGATCTTCCAGGTTTATGAGCAAATCGCGAACATCATAGACCTTCAGTTCTAATGGCTCCATGGTAATATAAATTACGTTGTCTTTTATTATATACCCCATGTCTTTTGGTAAAATATAATCCAGTATTACAGAAAGAGGCACTTCATTAAGCTTTATGTTAACATTTATTTCTGGAATTTTTTTGTCTATATAAAAATTCATCCCCGACTTTTCCTGGAGAAATGAGATTACATCGCGAAGTGGAGTATCGGTAAACTCAATTGACAACATTTTCTCCAATTTCGTTTGCATTTTCTGAGAAATTGTTTTCTGTACTGGAGAAGGTGATTGCTTCAGTCTATCAGTATGCTTGCGGTTTTCTTCCAGCCTTTTTCCCGGATCTTCTTTCTCTGCCCTCTCCTTGATATCTTTCCACTCATCCTCTGTAGTAAACTGCATTAAATCGTTATAAGGTATTGATTTTTCCTTCAGATTTTCAAAGTATCTATTACGTTCCCGAGCATCTACCTGTTCTATTTTTGCTATTATCGTTTCGTGTTTCATCTCTTCATGATACACCTGAGCATTTTCCTTTATAACAGCAGCGGTTTCATCAGCAGGTCTCTCTTTTAATATGGCATCCGCTATCTTGATGGCATCACCATATCTTCTCTCTTTTGTCGCTCGTCTTGCATCTTTAATCAGCTGTTTACGCATCTTATCAGAAATTGTCACAGGTGTAACTTTTACCTGTTTTTTAGATATCATCTTTTCTCCACTTCGCCTGATACCCCTTTTCTTTAGTACCTCAGAAGAATTTATATCCGCTTTCCTTATTGTTATACTGCTTACATCTTCCTGGTGAGAATATGATTGAGACTTATTGGATAACGCCTTTTCGCTTAATCCTAAATCTTTATCGCTTTTTACACCGCGTGCTTGATTTGATGTCATCTGGCAGGCACTTATCATAAGGAGTAAACAAACTATTGTAATTGCCGGGATTTTTCCTTGAATAGTTTTCATATTATTTTACGTAAGCGAAATTAGTTTGGTTTAGTATCCGTTTTCCACTTCATCCAAAATTGCTCTTAAAGGTTCTATACTCTTTTCAAACGACTTTATTACTTTGTTTTCAATTTTCTGCTGCGGTTTTGTCAAATCTTTTATGGCCCCCGCTTTTGATACTGTGGGTTTAATATTGTTTACTATGTTTTCGTCGTTTGTTTTTACGTTGTCAATTACTTTACTATACAATTCCTTTTCTTGTCCTTCCCCTAACCATAACTCCCTGGTAATTCCATTCTCATCTCTATACTTAACCTTAGAAGAAGATTTCATATATGTCTCTCCCGGTACCATTCTGGTGCCGGCAAACTCTCCTTTTTCATTTAATATAAGGACTTTCTTCATTAATTCTGTTGGCCTCTGTGCATTAGAGACAATGTCTAGTAATACATAGTTTGTCGTAAAATCGAGCATTTCTCCTGCTATAATCTTTTTGCCACCTATTCTCTTGCCTACTTTTGTTGGAAATCCGTGTTCGTACCATTCTCCCTCTATCTTTTTTATTACCTTAATATAAGCAAGCCCGTGAACCTTGCCTTTAAAAATAATTTCTGTACTACCTGTTGCTTCAACTTCTTCATATAGGACTATCTCTTCTTCTGTCTCTTCTATTTTTGCTTCTTCCGCCCTTATCTTCGTCGGCCCCGCAAAGAGAATTGACCGTTCAATTTGATGTGCTCGGGAAGAACCATTTGTTTTATTTTCCAGGTTTGGTTTGTATATTATATTTTCTGTTTTTTTTGGGCCTGCATGTTTTATAACAGATTCTACTGCATTAACGGCATTGGAAACCCGCGACTGTATCTTCCTGCTCGTAGACGGAGAAAGGAAAAGGATACAAACGACATTATATAAACAAAAAAGCAAAATCAAAGACAAAACCGCTATAAACGCGTAACCATATATTTTTTCTTTTTGTACTGCCCGCATGATTGATCGCCCACCTTAAACACCTGTATTATTCTTATTTTATACTTCTTCTTCCGTTCATTGTAACAGTGCAATGTTATATCTTAAAATCCAGGGCAAACGCATTGATTACAACATCCACTATGGAAGAAGTTTGTGCCCTTCTTTTCTGTACAGACTGGTCAGCTCGACGTGATTTCCCTGCTACTTCCGGCACCCGAAATCTATTCAGTTCTCCGCAAATACTAATTGTCTTTATCTCAAAAGACAACTTTGATTTTGAAAGTTCATTAATTAAAAAAAGCAGGCTTTCAACCTCGATGCTTACCTCTAAAGTGAATGGAATAATATCGTACAGTTCAGAGTAAGTGTTGGTAGAAACCGCGTTTTTCATTTCAAAATTAATGCCTTCGAGATAATCAACTTTTAGCTCTTCCTTCAATATTATATTTACTAATTCTTCTGTAATCCAAAATTTTTTCTGCTCCGGAATAATTACCTTCCAAGTAGGAATTTCCACCTCCCATTGTTTAAATGGAATCGCGTTGCTACCTAAGGAAATCTCACGCTCTTCTATCTTCTCTTTGAGAACATTTATTCCCTGAATATACCTGTTTTCCCATAATGCCTCGTCCTTAATCTCTTCCTCATTAACAGATGAAAAAATCTTTTCGAGATAACTATCCCGTTCCTTATAAAATAGCTCATATTCGTGTTGGGCCTTCTTGATATCCTCTTGTTTAGCCTCTTCTGCCTTTATCCATTTTTCATTACGAATTTTATGGCCCTTTCGTTGGTTTCTTTCTAGTCTCGTCAGTAGCCTTTCCAAACTCTCTCCCTTCTCGGTCTTTCTCAACCGGAATGGACTTACTACACAAAAGTGAAAGACGATTACCAAAATCGTTCCTATCCCTATAGAGACCCAGAATTTATTTTTTTTTATCTCTGAGATGTCCATTTAGCTATCCACTCTCTTAATTAGCATTGATCAGTTTTTCTGTATGAACTAATTTAACGAATCTACTATACATTGTAATTCGAAGCATATTGGCGTACTCTTTATGTCATCAGCTGCATTTTTTTTATCTGGAATCACAACATGATACACTGAGCCTTGTACTAATCTTACATCACTAAAAACAGGTTTTTTTTGATCAGCCAAGGTCAAGTTTGCTATGGCTTTTTTAACTTTTTCCTCTATGTACGATACCTCAGGTGCGTAGCTTTCACCCATGATTTTTATAATTAACACTTCCTTTGACGTATCAATATTTTTTGATGTAGTTGCCCCTTTTCCCCCGAAAAAATCTTTACTGCTTGCCCTTTCCTTGTTACCTGCTTCAGGAATACCCCATAGAGATTCTATACTTAACAAATACACATTTTCCGGAATCGTATTGATAATTTTGCCCAGTGTTTCTATCCAGAAGTTTCCCCGCTTACCGATTGACTCCCACAAATGTAAATTATCTTCCTCTGCTTTAACTTTTTTCTCTATACCCTTAAAGACACGTTCCAATCTATTTGCTTCGTTTAGTGTTACAGTAACGGTTTCTACACTATTCGAAAGAGGCTTCCATAATAAATAATCCTTAATACTCTGCGTAAAAAAACTCAAAAAAATTGCGATTGCAATAATAGAGGCAAACGTTTTCCGCCCTGCAATCTGCCTCTCTTTAACATAATTATCCGGAAGCAGATTTATCCTGATTTCACCCAGGTTTAAGCCCTGTAGAGCAAGCCCCAGTGCAGTTTCAAAGCCATAAATATTTTTTTTCACTAACGAAGGATGATCAAAATCCTTTACCATCCTGATTTTATCTAACAGATCCAGAAACTGGACTTTGCCTTCCAGGTTTTCGTCAACAAATTTAATCTTATTATCATCTTCAAACACGTCACCCATCAAGTATAAAATTTCCGGTTTAGCACCTTTTGAAACAGAGACATAGTAGCCCATCGATCTCTGTATCTCCCGTATAAGGGACATATTTACTTCTGAAATAGGAATACTTCTATTCCAGTATTTTGATCTCCCTACCACGATAAAATCCGTATTCCCCTGCTCAACATTGATAACAATAGCATCTTCGTTTGAATCCGAACTTAAGTGAACAAGATTATAAATTGCAATAGGCGTAATTTGAATTGCATCCAGGCTGACCTTTATTGGTGACAGTGCCGGCAAAAGACTGTATATATTTTCCTTTTTTGTGGCAAATAACCCTATCTTGACACCTTCATTTGACGTGCCGTCATCATCAAACTGTTGATAGTCCCACACAATTTCATCAGGTTCAAAAGGGACTTGCTTACGCAATTCAAATTTTAACACGTCGCCGATACGGCTTTTTTTAATTGGTGGAAGTGTAAAAAACCTTGAAAGTATCATTTTTCCTGAAAGAGAAACAATTACTTTATCAGACTTATTTATTAAATTACGCTCTTTAAAAATGGTGACCGCACTTTCAATAAGTTCCGGTTTTTTAGGTGTAATTTCATGTTCCAGCGATGAATAGTCAATCCTGTCAATTGCCTCCACAAACAACTCCCCATCACGGGAGCTTGCCTTCACGGCTTTTATCCCACTGTCACCGATCTCCAGCCCCCAGGCACTTTTATCCCCTGATAGTCCAACGGCCTTGGATCCTTTTTTGTAAATCGCTCTAAAATTCATATTACACCATATTAAATAGGACGCACCCGCCTGCCATTTGACAAGCAGAGATTATCTCAGACACTATTAAACAAAACCCTTTAAATAATCGCCTAATGCTCCTCTTCCTAAACGAATAAATACTCAAAATGGAGAATTTTTCTACCACACAGAACACTAAAAATCTTCAGATTTTAATAGAGTAATAATTTCCTCAGAAATCGATTCCGGCCCTTCATGCTCATCTGCCTCAATCCATTGAACATTGGGAAAGCTTCTAAACCATGTCATCTGCCTTTTGGCAAATCTACGCGTACTCAATTTTACCATATCTTTCACCTCATCTAAGGTAAGCTCCCCATCAAGATATTGAATAATTTCCTTATAGCCCAGCGCCTGCCTTGCCTGTTTACTTAAACCTTCAGGATTATCCAACAAAGATTGGACCTCGTTAACGAGCCCTTTACCAAACATTGTATCAACTCGTTCATTAATCCTCCGGTAAATATCTTCTCTCGCTCTCGTTATACACATGATCTTAAACCGATAACTCTTTCTTGCCTGTTTATATTGTTCCTGTAGTACCGAAACAGGTTTACCCGTTATTCTATAAACCTCTATAGCGCGTATGATGCGTCGCAGATTGTTCGGATGCAACTCCCCAGCTTTAACAGGGTCTATTTTTTGCAGAATATCATGAACGTGCTGACTGCCCTTTTTTTCTGCAAGTTCTTCCAACTCTCTACGTATATTCCAATCCGCTTCAGGGCCGTTGAAAATACCATCAACAAGACCTTTTATATACAGAGGGCTGCCACCGACAAACAGAAACTTTTTTTCTTTACTGTCGGTATCATTTATCAGTGTCTCTACATCATCAACATACTTGCCGACACTATAGCTCTCCCACGGACCAATAATATCAATAAAATGGTGCGGAACAAGCTCCCTCATACCGAGCGGTGGTTTTGCCGTCCCGATATCCATCCCCCGGTAAAAAAGCATTGAATCCGCGGAAATGATCTCGCCTCTGATTTTCTGTGCAACAGTAAACCCGATCTCTGTTTTATCGCAGGCTGTTGGCCCGGTAAGTACCCATAAGGTATGGTGCATTTAAAGTGTATAGATCTTCTAATTGTGAATTTAGAATAGTTTATTTCTGTTGACATAATAACTTAAGGGATATATGTTTACAATAATTATTTGCCAGAGATCTATAATATATATACCGTATTCAGACGGCGAGTCTATATTGCCAAATTCTTGGTGATATTGATAGAGACTAACAACAGAAAGCACGGGTGGGAAAAAGAAACGGGAAATGTCAGTTGATAAAATAAAATTAGATTTGCTGTTAAGCAAAAAACAGACTTGGCCATTTGCCTAATATATTTACAACCATAATTTATTAGACAGCGGTACTAAAATACCGCATTTAGGTATTATAATTTACGTTATTCGGCCTGCAAGCGTGCCGAATAGCGTTGGGAGAGCCGTTGTCAGCCTAATACACTTCGTGATTATGCCGCGAACCTGCACCTCATCTCAACGTTAGCAGAAAATGTAGAAATTATATAACATGTTTCAACGCCCAACATAAATATTACACATGTATAAAAAAGGAAGCTATGCACGTCGCTAGTTATATACTTGGAATTATCGGAATGATTGGATTTTTCGTAGCTAGTGTTTTTTTCGATACATATAAAACCTCCTTTTATTGTGTAGTTTCCATTAGTGTGACTTGTTCTTTACTGTCTGCTTACTTTTATTGGTGTGGCTCAACGGTAAAAGCCAATCCTAAAATTAATATTTACTTAATCAATCGTCATGATGGCTATGGATTCCGATTAATTATTGAAAATACAAGCAATGAAGATGCGTATCATATGAATCTTGTTTTTAAATTAAAAAACAATCAACCATTTCCAATACAACAAAAAGTTTACAAAGAAACGTTTCCGATTAAAATTATGGACGGAAAGGATAGAAAAGAAATCTCAACAATAATTGTTGCTAATTCTGACCGTTCATTTAATGCTACATGGAATTGGGAAAATGAAAAAGGTGAAAAATTCTCAAGAGATAACATCGTCAATTTCTAACAATTAAATCCAGTCATTCAAAAATGCACTTGTTTTTGACTAATCAACTAAAGGATGGTAAAAGATTCTCGTTTGTCCTATATCTATTGGATAACATTTTTGGCAACAGATTTATGACGTTAGAAAAACAGTGAAGTCTGGATTGGGAAGCCAACAGATACTATTTTTTGGGAGTGATGGGAGGACCTTTATATGCTACATATCTTTGTTGATGCTGATGCGTGCCCGGTCAAGCCGGAGGTGTACCGTGTCGCAAGCCGATATCATCTTGATGTCACATTGGTGGCCAACTCCTGGATGCGAGTTCCGAACGAACCATGGATTGTACTTGAAGTTGTAGAGGGAGGATTCGACGTAGCGGATGATTGGATTGTTGAACATGTGCAGCCTTACGACATCGTAGTCACCGCTGACATTCTACTTGCGAGCAGATGCCTGAAGGGAGGAGCACGGGTAATTGGTACAACCGGAAAGCCGTTCACGGAAAACAACATCGGTCAGGTCGTCGCAACCCGAGACCTGTTGTCAGAACTTCGTAGCGCAGGAAAGATAACGGGTGGGCCTCCACCGCTACAGAAGCGTGACAGATCACGTTTTCTTCAACAGCTCGACGAAGTGATCCAGACAATCCGTCGTAAGCATCCATTTAAGTCCAACTAACACAGATATAATAAGCATTACTTCCAGTGCCGGATCTTTAATCCTGATATTGGGCGATGAGTAAAAATGGGGGGGGAGCGATGTCTCACAAATTCTCTTTCATTCTATCACTCTACTCCGTTCCCAGTTGTCGCGGGGATTACAAATTCCTCTTTAATGATGTTTCTGTTTCTTATTTCCCAGGTGGTTTCATGCTTTGTGCACTTTGCCCTTAATGAAACGTCGCTTTTAAGTATTTGAGTTGGTAATTTTAAATCTATAGCCTGCACTGGGCACGCTTTCACACATGCCCCGCACGTCCAACAATCTGCCTGGGATCTGATCTCTGCCTTGTGCCTCTCGTTACGAAACAGTAGATCACCGGGACAGATTCTTTCACAAAGCGTTTCCTCTGCCCGCCCGCATCCATTACACACATCTTCATCTATAAATATACTCATTTTTTTCTAAATATTACAGAGGGTTTCATTCAATGCCCTTTTGACAATTTTTACCCTGTCATTCACCGGATCATAAATGGAATTAACAAATCCGAGCCAGTTGTTATCATCTCTTTCGGGATAATCTGTGCGAGTCTGATAAGCCGGCCAGCGCGTCTCTTGTCTAGAGATAAGGTGTTCTATTAAGACCTTTGCGACATCGAACCTGTCGATCAGTTCCAGACACGAAACAAGTTCGTGATTGTCCTCTGCATGCAGGTTCTCCAATTTCGCCTCTAATTTCTTAAGTTTATCTCTGGCAATAATCAGCTTCGTTTCTGTCAATTCATAATGTGTCGTTGCTCCACCGGCATACTCATCCATTATCTCATGAAAAATCCTTTCCAATTCTTCATGAGGTATTCCTTCCTTACCACTCACAAGATGCGAAACTCTCTCTTTCTCCTTATCTACTTCATCATCATTTATATGCGATAACTCAACATTATCAATTTCGTCAATAGCCGTCCTTATTGCAATCTTTGCCTCAACCCAGGCGCCGCTCACATATTTCTTGGGTGCGCCTCCAGCGACATCACCTGCGGCATACAACCCTTTTATTGTTGTCCTTCTTTCTCTATCAATCCAATAGCCAGCCTGACAGTGCCCTCCGATTACGACCGGTTCCATACCACTTATTTCTACAGGTCGTTTACCTGGATTATATCCATCATTCGCCCATAAAAGAACTATTGCAGGGTTCATGTTTAAATAAGCCGTCTTGAGCTTCTCTTCCGCCTTAGTACTCAAGCCTCTGGTATCCAAACTGCATGGACCCTTGCCGGACTTCTCTTCTTGCAATGTTGCCAATAAGCGATAGATAGAGAGACATTTCTCCCCTCCAAGATGTTTATACCGCTTTTCCAGATATTCTTCACCCTGAGCATTTCTATGCATTATATCTGATCCCTGGGCGATTGTACCTGTCGGGGCATTGACTCCTTTTACCCTTAAGGGAATAAATCGA
>JABHIW010000121.1 GCA_018670825.1 Candidatus Scalindua sp.
ATGCAATAATGAACGCACACAACCTGGGTATGGTGGCACTTACATCCAGGATACAGCATGAGTATAACTACAACGACGCACAACTCGCTAAAAGGAATCTAAAACGTCTTGATATTGATTCCAATAATATTAATTTCAAGTGGATTATAGATTTTTGTGCCCAGTCGCTTCGGGAAATTAATATTGGTATAGGCGGTAAAATGGATGGGTTTATGATGCGGTCCGGATTTGCTATTGCCGTCTCTTCCGAGATCATGGCTATACTTTCAGTTGCACAAGATCTGAAGGATATGCGCGAGAGAATGGGTAAAATTGTGCTGGCCTATAATAAATCCGGCAAACCTGTTACAACTGCCGATATAGAGGTGGACGGAGCTATGACTGCGTGGATGGTAGAAGCGATTAATCCGAACCTGATGCAGACTATTGAAGGGCAGCCGGTATTAGTTCATGCCGGACCTTTTGCTAATATTGCCATTGGCCAATCCTCTATCATTGCAGATAGATTGGGATTGAAGCTGGGTGAATATAACGTAACCGAATCCGGTTTTGGAGCTGATATAGGATTTGAAAAATTCTGGAATCTGAAATGTCGTTTCTCAGGAAATAAACCTAATGCGGCCGTTTTGGTTGCTACTATCAGGGCGCTTAAATGCCATGGTGGCGCTCCGATTCCTATTCCCGGACATCCTTTGGATCCAATTTACAATGAAGAGAACGTTGGATGGGCTGTTAAAGGGGCGGAAACGAATCTGCTCCATCTTATTAATGTGGTAAAGAAGGCGGGTATCAACCCTGTGGTTTGTATTAATAATTTCTATACAGATACGGATGATGAGATAAAAGCGGTACGAAAGGTTGTAGAAGATGCCGGAGCCCGTGTTGCTCTTTCTAAGCATTGGGAAAAGGGTGGCGAAGGAGCCTTGGAACTGGCTGATGCGGTAATCGATGCATGCAGCGAAGAGAACAACTTCAAGTTCCTCTATGAGTTGGAGACTCCATTAAGAGAACGCATCAATATGATTGCGACAGAGGTTTACGGTGCTGACGGAGTAGATTATGCTCCTGCCGCTCTAACAAAGATCAAGGCGATGGAGGCTGATCCTGAAATAGCCAAGCTTGGAATATGTATGGCGAAGACGCATCTTTCCCTTTCGGATAACCCAATGCTTAAGGGTGCTCCGAAGGATTGGAGATTGAATATCCAAGAGGTATTAACATTCAAGGGAGCTGGATTTGTTGTACCATTTGCGGGAACCGTGAAAGTCATGCCGGGTACCTGCTCCGATCCTGCTTACCGGCGTGTGGATGTTGATGTGGAAACCGGTAGGGTAAAAGGACTTTTCTAGGTTGGATAGCTTATATACGTATTAATAAGCGATGTTAAAAAGCAGTTAAGAGCAAGGGGCTACATTTTGTCATCGACAAAATGTAGCCTTTCTTGCAAAATGGGTTATAAAGGCGTTAATAACAACGGATATTTTTTTGGTAATTGTTTTGATGAATTGTATTTACCATGACTGTACCCAATGTTTTGGCATATCTATGTGGCAGGAAGAAATGACAGGCTCGCCTGTTTTTAGTGTGCCTGTATGCGACATAATAAAAAACTGGAAATTATTTTAGTAGGAAGGGTTTATTTACATCATGGAAATATATAGTAATAGAGTTACAAGACATATTTTGAAGTTTTCAATAATTGGCTTAATCTTTATCCTGTCTTGTGGGAAGGCAGAAGAGCAAGTATTTGTAGATGGCGATGAAGCTGTTCAATGGTACGTCAAACTTGGGTTTAAAGAAGATATGAAGAAGATAAAGGGTGAGACAACTCTTCTGACGCGTAGAATGGGTGAAGGGGATTGGGCTGATGCGGTCGAGTTATGTTCTGACATAGAGAAGTCTTTTGCCGCACTTAATCTTGCCAGTGATAAAATACCGGAAGAGTATTTTGAGCTTCAACAGATGTTTAATGTTAATTTAGCAAAGATTAAACAAACGTGTCTGGAGAAAGATTTCGATACCGCGGATATTCGATTAAGAGCGTTAAAACAATCCTGTAGTTACTGTCACCGTATTCTCCGCAAAGAACTTGACAGAATGAATATGGACACAGATTTTGATGTGGCAGTGGACAAACTATATAAAGACGTACGACCGAAAACAATGAAATAAAGAAAAATTATGAAGATACTGGTAACGGGTGGTGCAGGGTTTATTGCATCAAATCTTGTAGACAATTTAATTTCTCAGGGACATGATGTAGTAATAATTGATAACCTTTCGACGGGTAAAAAAGAGAATATTAATTCAAAGGCGACCTTTTATAAAGAGGATATAGGTAATACGGAGCGCCTGGAAGAAATATTTGCAGAAGAAAAGCCCGATATTGTCAACCATCATGCCGCACAAGTTGACTTGAGAAGATCTGTCGGGGATCCCTTATACGACGCACAGGTAAATATAATGGGATCCTTAAACCTGATAAACATATCAACTAAGCATAATATAAAGAGATTCGTATATGCATCTACCGGTGGTGCCGTGTATGGGGAACCCAGGTATCTACCGGTAGATGAAAAGCACCTAATAGACCCGCAATCGCAGTACGGTGTAAGTAAGCATACTGTTGAGCATTATCTGTTTGTTTTCAAGCAAACCCATAATCTGTCTTATACGGTTTTGCGGTATCCGAACGTTTACGGCCCCAGACAAGATCCTCATGGTGAAGCCGGTGTTGTTGCCATATTTACAGAACAGATGTTTGGTGGTAAACAGCCGACTATATTTGGTGATGGGACAAAGACAAGGGACTATGTCTATGTCGGTGATTTGGTAAATGCAAATATGAGTGCTATGTTTAATGAAGCAGGCTTAAGTGGAGAAATCTATAACCTTGGCTGGGGTAAAGAAATAAAAGATATAGAAGTCTTCGAAGCTATCAGGGATGCTTTAGGTCTTAGCGTAGAGCCACTATTTGATGAAAAGCGTCCGGGAGAAATCGACCGGATATGCCTAACTAACACTAAAGCAGCAGAAGGGCTGGGTTGGAGCCCTAAAGTGGTATTTCGGGAAGGAATAAAGCTGACAGCCGAATTCTATAAGGAAAGAAGAACACAACTGACTTGAAGTCGTAATTCCAGCGACAAAAAGAAAACTGTTATCTCTTTGTCCACTGGAAACCAGCCCTTGCACCCTTTCGTCCGCATTTTTTCCGCTCTTTCATCCTGCTGTCTCTCGTCAAGAGATCGGCGCCCCTTAGACTTTCCGTAAGCAATTCGTCTGCTTTTAAAAGTGCCTTGGAGACACCCAGCGAAATGGCTCCGGCCTGACCAGTTGAACCTCCACCACGGACATTTATGTAAACGTCATATTGTCCTTCGGTTTGTGTGGTCTTTAATGGTAGTTGAGCTTCGTTCTTATCACGATCTCTGCCAAAGTAATCATTCAGCTCTCTACTGTTTACAAGAAATTTTCCGGTACCTTTTCTTATTCTGGCTCTGGCGACAGATGACTTCCGTCTGCCGGTGCCCCATATGAATTTTGTTTCGTCAGTCATTTTGTTTCCTTATAATAATTAAATTTCCAGAGTTTTTGGCTGTTGGGCCTCGTGTGAATGGTCCGAATCAGCATAAATTTTTAATTTTTTTAACATAGCACGTCCGAGTTTTGTTTTTGGCATCATCCTTTTTACTGCCATATTTATCACTCTGTCCGGGTGTTTGTCCATCCACTTTTTTATAGGAATTTCCTTGAACCCTCCGGGATAGCGTGAATGAGTATAGTACATTTTCTCATCCATCTTATTACCGGTTAATTTTATTTTTTTTGCGTTAGTAACAATAACAAAATCACCGGTATCGACATGCGGTGTGTATATAGGTTTTGTTTTTCCCTGGAGTATCATCGCAATACGGCTGGCCATTCTTCCCAGGACTTTGTCTGTGGCATCAATTAGATGCCAGTCTCTTTGAATATTTTCTTTCTTTGCTATAAATGTCTTTATCATGGTTTATTGTAAATCTCAGTAAAATTGATTTGAAAGTGTTAATACTATTTTTATCTTCTATTCTTCCGAAGAATTTAAACATTATCATATATCATACAGGCAGGTACATGTCAATGTTTTTATTTGATTTAATCAAGAAAGTCATTAAAATAACACTTTCAAAAGAAGGGAGTGTACTTTGCAAAAAATTGGTATCTTTTTTCCGTCTCTAAAACATCAGATCTGGCGATGGTGTTATTACTTTTTTCATAAACAAGAGGTTACACGATCGGTAGGGAAAAGAAAAGGAGAATGTAAAAGATGTGGCGGATGCTGCCATACTTCGTTTCGATGTTCCAGCCTATCGTTTGATGAAAATGGCCATGCCGAGTGTAAAGAGCATGATCGTAGACCTCATATGTGCAAACTTTACCCATTCGGTAGAAGAGACCACTTTGCACATCTGAAGGATAAATGCGGGTTCTGGTATGATGAGTAATTTATCCTGTTCGCATATTTTTCTGCTTTATTAATGCTACATGAAGGGTATTAGGGGAGTTATCATAACCTGGCTGGGAACTTTATTTGTGAAACTATTGTAGCAGTACTTGAAGTCTTGATTAGATTAAAGAAGTGGAAATTCATATATACTCCTATTCACTCCGTCAAACCGTCAAAAAATCAATAGAGAGGAGAACTTTTTGATGAAGAAGTTCAGAATAAAAATTGTTGTAATTTCAGTAATACTCTTTTTTTGTGTAAACACCTTTGGTCAAAAGCTGAAACTTGATGTAAGGGAGCATACACTCGACAATGGTATAAAATTATTGATGTTGGAGAAACACGATGTTCCCATAGTTTCACTTAGAATTGTTTATAAGGTTGGTTCTGTAAATGAGCATCCGGGGATTACAGGCGCATCTCACCTGTTTGAACATATGATGTTTAAAGGTACAGAGATTTTCGGGACTAAAGATTATGATAGTGAAAAACCTCTTCTGGTAAAAGAGGAAGAACTCGTTTCTGATATTACTGTTGAAAAGTCCAGAGGAAATGAAACCGATAATGAAAATCTAAAACGGTTGCAGGAGGAATTGGAAGCGGTATGGAAAGAGCAGAAGGATTTGATCGTTAAGGATGAAATGTGGTCTATTTATCTCAAGAATGGTGCTACAGGACTTAACGCATCAACAGGGAACGATGCAACGTATTATTATTGTAACCTGCCGGCAAACAGGCTTGAATTGTGGGCATTTATGGAGTCTGACCGTATGAAAAACCTCGTCTTGAGAGAGTTTTATTCTGAGAGGGACGTTGTGATGGAAGAGAGGCGTATGCGTACGGAAAACAGCCCGTTCGGTTTGCTAATAGAGCAACTAAACGCCGCTACTTTTACGGCCCATCCTTACAGCTGGCCCGTTATAGGTTGGATGTCGGATATTAAAAATATGAAAAAGGCGGAAGTTACCAAATATTTTGAGCAATACTATTCGCCAAACAATGCTGTTATAGTCGTTGTCGGGGACATAAATCCTGATGAAGTTGTCACTCTTATTGAAAAATACTTTGGTGATATTCAACGCCAGCCACCACCACCAGAGGTTACGACGGTAGAACCCGAACAAAGAGGAGAACGTAGGGTTTATGTGGAATATGACGCCAATCCTGTATTGGCTATTGCATACCATAAACCCGCAGTTGGCCATCCGGATCAATATGTATTTGATGTTATATCAGCGATTCTTTCAAATGGAAGGACTTCGAGGCTGTACAAAAGTTTGATAGAAGAGAAGCGCATGGCAGTAATGGCTCATGCGTATGGCGGACCATCCAAGTATGCGGATACTTTTATCTTCTTCTCTTCACCACGACATCCTCATACCGCAGAAGAGGTTGAAGCGGCAATCTACGAAGAGCTGGAAAAGCTGAAGACAACTCCCGTAACAGACCGAGAATTACAAAAGATTAAGAACCAACTGGAGGCTGGTTTCATAAGAAGTCTGGAATCTGCATCGGGACTGGCAAGTGAAATATCTTCATACGAATCAATTTCAGGGTGGAGATACATTAATACGCTTGTTGAAAAAACAGTTGCCGTGACTCCGGAGGATATTATGCGTGTTGCAAACAAATATTTTACAAAGACCAATAGAACGGTAGCAATCATAGTGAATAAAAAGAAAGGAAAGGAAGCAGCTCATGAAAATAAAGGAAGTTAATTTTTCACTAAGTTATGTGTTCATTTTGGTTCTCATATTGTCAAGTTTCTCTATTGGGCAGGCAAAAATACTTTTTGCGTATGATGAACATAGCGGCCAGGCGATCGAACCGGTTATGACTGCTCCTCAATCTGAGGGAGCAAGGATAGTATCGAAATTTGAATACGAACCAATTGAATTTACTCCGTCAAAGCCTGAAAGATTGGTTTTGGACAATGGCATGGTTCTTTATCTTCTTGAAGACCATGAGTTGCCTCTATTCAAAATTTCTGCCAATTTCAGGACGGGTGCTGTTTACGAGCCTGAAGAAAAAGCAGGACTCGCGAATCTGGTTGGTAGCGTAATGAGAAGAGGCGGTACAAAATCAAGAACGCCGGAACAGATGAATGAAGAGTTGGAGTTTATTGCTGCATCCGTTGAGACGGGGATTGGCAGAGAATCAGGTAGCGCGTCCCTCTCTACAATGAAGAAGGATATTGACAAGGGTCTGGAGGTTTTTGCAGATGTGCTGATGAATCCTGCTTTTCCGGAGGAGATGATCAGGAAGGAGAAAGATGAAATACTGGAAGGTATCAGAAGGGAAAATGACACTCCCAGAACGATTATTTTCAGAGAATTCAGGAAGATAATGTATAAGGCAGATCATCCGTACAGTAGAAAAACAATAGGGTATAAAGATACCATAGAAAATATAACCAGAGATGACATGATTGCTTTCCATAAAAAGTACTTTTGTCCGAATAATGTTATTATGGGCATATCCGGTGATTTTGATACTCAGGAAATATTAGGAAAGCTAAAGGCCGTTTTTGCAGATTGGAAAAAGGCAGAGATAAATTTCCCGGAAGTGCCTGCAGTTGAGAAAACATTCAAAAGGTCTATAAATTATATCTACAAAGATGTAAACCAGGCGAGTGTTGTTTTTGGCCACATAGGCATCCATCGGTTAAACAAAGACTATTTTCCCATCAAGATAATGAACTTTATCCTTGGGGGCGGAAGCTTTACCTCCAGAATACCGAGCAAAGTTCGTTCTGACGAAGGGTTGGCATATTCGGCGTATAGTGGATTTCATACACCAAGAGATCTTGGCTTTTTCTTCGCGTCGTGCCAGACGAAGAGTGAGTCGACGGTAAAGGCCATAAACTTTGCCCTGGATGAGGTCCGGAAGATCAGGGAAGAGTACGTTGATGATGACGAATTAGAGTTGGCAAAGGATACTTACATAAACCAGTTCATCTTTAAATTTACATCAAGTGCCAGCATCGTTGGCCAAATGGTAGGGATAGAATATGAAGGTTTGCCATTAGACTATCTTGATACCTATGTAGATAATATAAAGGCAGTTACCAAAGAAGATATTGCTCGTGTGGCAAAAGAGTATTTGCATCCTGATGATATCAAATTGCTCGTTATTGGCGATATGGAACAATTTGATAAACCTTTAGCTGAATTTGGAGAAGTAAATACTATTGAGTTAGAAAATGAACAGGAGTAACTGATATACTTGATGATACCGGATACCCGTAACTCGGCTATCCGGTATCAGACCCCAGCCCTCTTTAAAATAGAGCATTTACAGGGATAGAGACGTTAAATGCCCCTCCTTAAAAAGAAAAATATTCTCATTACCGCCGGTTCAACACGTGGCTATCTGGATGCCATTCGTTATATAACCAATACATCAACAGGGAAGCTCAGCAGTGAAATAGCGTATGAAGCGATGAGCCGCGGTGCGGTTGTTACATACATATACGGTACAGATAGTCTGTTTCCTGTGATTCAAGATCATAAAGACATAAAACCTTCGCAGCTTAAGTTAATCGAAATTGAAACGAATGATGATCTGGTTAAGGTTATTCAGGGAAAATTGAAGAGTAGGAAATTTGATGCCATTGTTCATGCAATGGCGGTGGCAGATTATGTGCCGGCCAAGACGAAACGAGACAAAACTCCTTCTAAAAAGAGAGAATGGTTACTTAAATTGGTAAAAACGCCAAAGGTTATAGCCATTATCAGGGATTTATGGCCGGACGCGTTTCTTGTGGGCTTTAAATTAGAGGTAAACAGGACAAAAGATGATCTGATAAAAACGGCAAAAAGCTTTTTAACAAAAAACAGGGCCAATATGATAGTGGCAAATGACTACAAAAATATCTCCCGCAAACGTCATATTGCGTATATAGTTACCGGTGACAGTAAAATATCTAAGCCGTTAAAAGGCAAAACAGAGATTGCAAAAAATATAATTTCTTACCTTGAGAATGCCCTCAGATAACAAGCACTTCTAGTTTTTGTTTGACTAAAAGTTTGTTTAAAATATAATTAAGTTTTTTACTTTTTCCGCTATTCATGACGGTAAAAGCTTAGTTATAGAAAGCTTTATGTTTTTTAAGGAGTTTGAGTTTAATGGAATGGGATGAAGAGGCAAGTTCAAGGCTTGAAAAAATACCCATATTTGTACGAAGGATGGCCCGCTCAAAGATTGAAAAACGTGCCAGCGATAAGGGGAAGAACATTGTAACCCTGGAGGACGTTGAAGACGCAAAGGCAGGTTTTATGGGAACCGGAAGTGCTAAAAGTGATAAAGGCGTTATAAACGCAAATCCATTCTCCCTTGACTCAAAAGCGGGAGAGGATAAATTTGAAATCCTGAAGAGATCAAAAGAATACGAAGTGGAAGATGGACTCCCGGCAATGTACACTATTGAAATATGCCGTGGAGAGGACGTTGAGTGCCCATTTTTGATAGCAGAAATCAAGGGGCTTCGTCAGAAAATGAAAGACCGGCTGAAAGAGATAGAATTCAGCAAAAAGCTGATCAGCAGGATAGATGGTAAAATCCTTCCTCATCAAAGGTTAAAGATTGCGATAGCCAGTTGCCCGAATTGCTGCTCAATGCCTCAGATTAGGGATTTTGGTGTACACGTTCGAGCGACGGTATCTGTCGATGAAGATTTTGAATGTAACGGTTGTGGGAATTGTCTGAGGGCGTGCAAAGAAGGTGCGATCAGGATTACGGGAATGTCAAATGAACAGAGGGAAGAAGCAGGGGATGGGCAGCCGGAAAATGGGAAAAAAGTGGTTACGATCAATTACGATCGTTGCGTGCATTGTGGCTTATGTGCCGAGGTCTGTCCTACAGGTACGATAAAGACAGATAAAAAATGCTTCCGTGTGATGATTGGCGGCAAGCTGGGCAGGCATCCTCGGTTTGCTGATGATCTCACAGGCTTTGCAGATGAATCCGAAGTGCTTAAAGCTCTGGATGTATGTGTAGACGCGTTGCTGAACGAAAAGAAAGAGAAACGTTTTGGAGAATTGGTGAGGAAAATTGGTATTGAAGAATTTAAAAGAAGGTTAAATGGAAATAAAGATCTTTCACGTGAACAGGTGAGTGATAAAGAGATAGCACATTCGGGAGTGCATAATTAGGCGTAACAAAAATAGTTGCGTAGGTTCCGTACATTTTTAAAGGTGGGAAATTTAATAAAATGGCATTAAGCGAAATTGAAAAAAAAATACTGCAAAGGCTTCAATCGAATCTTCCATTAACACATAGACCATTCTTGGATATAGCCAACGAATTGGATCTTGATGAAGATTTGGTTATTGAAAAAATAAAAGCGATGGTTGAGGGTAAATACGTCAGGCGTCTTGCCCCTATCATAAATACCCAGGCTGTTGGAAACTCTGCGACACTTGCGGCGATGCAGGTGCCGGATGACAGAATTGAGGATGTAGCCGAGGTAATAAACGGGTATAGTGGGGTTTCTCATAATTATTTGAGAAAAGGGAAGAACAGAGAACTTCCTCTTAATATCTGGTTTACGATGTCGGCACCATCACAGGAAGAGCTAGAGGGAAATATTAAAGAGATAGAGGATCGTACCGGTTTTGATGTCCGCATGCTGCCAACGACTAAGAAATATAAGATAGGCGTGAAATTTAAAATATACAGAAAAGGATAATTTATGACAGAAGATCTAGACATTAAACTGATTAAATATACTCAGGAAGGTTTACCCCTGACAAAGACCCCATACAAGGACATTGCTGATGGATTGGGTATGACAGAGGAAGAAGTTATAGACAGGCTAAAGGCTCTGTTGGAAAACGGAAAGATAAGGCGTCTTGCGGCTTCTATCGCTCACAGGAAGATAGGAATTAACTCTAATGCCATGACCGTATGGAAAGTCCCTAGTGAGAAGGTGGATGAGTGTGGGAAGATTATGGCTGCCTTTGAAGAGGTTACACATTGCTACGAACGTCCGACATTTCCCGGTTGGGAGTATAACGTATTTACGATGATTCATGGTTACACGGATGAGGAGTGTGAGAACGTTATAAAAAGTATAAAAGAGAAAACCGGTCTTGACGATTATGTAATGCTGTACAGTGAAAGGGAATTCAAAAAGGTAGGGGTCAGGATTTAGGAATGCAACAACTCAAATGTGAAAGAACAAAAACGTCTTAAGAATGAACGTAAGTATGAAAATTGGAAGGAACTACCATCAGGAGGTAGGCTTTACCGGTATGATGTTAAGGGGCGTTCAGGTTGGTATTCAAGTTATATCAAGGAAGTAGATAATAGAGAAAATACTATTCGCTTTTTCCAAGAAGTTTATGATGGAAATGGCAGATTAATTGAGATTCACCATAAATATCCGGAAGATAAAGGTCATCAAACAGTATAGGAGCAAACTAATATGCAATTAGTTACGTCTAAGGTAGTTGCTGAAAAATTGACATCATATTTGCATCATGAATTAGAACTCGCAGAGTTAGTTGATTGGGCAGAAAATATTATGATGGATGGCGACTTCGGTGAAGATAATTATGAGATATTACGTGATGTCGTGAGCCGATTGGGTGTTGCTGACGTCAAGACATTTGGAATAACCTGGGAAGAGTGTGAAAGCTTCCTCAATCAATTGGGTTATTCAGTGAAGATTCAAGTTTGCCAGAATTGAATAAAAACCATACCTCTTATTTGTAGTTTTCAAATTGCACTGCAAAATCGTAATTCTGATCTTTGATTAACTGCATAACAGCCTGTAGATCATCTATCTTTTTTCCCGAAACCTTGATTTTGTCCTCTTGGATTTGCGACTGGACTTTTGTTTTCATGCCTTTTATAAGTTTAACGATTCCTTTAGCCTTGTCCATAGGAATGCCTGCCTGAAACGTAACAACCTGCCTTATGGTATTTCCCAGGGCATTTTCGGTTTTTCCAAAATCCAGTGCTTTTGTTGGGATAGCTCTCTTTGCAAGTTTTTCCGTTAATATATCTGTCAAGCTTTTAAGCTTATAATCATCATCGGCGATCAAAGTTATGGTGTCCTCTTTGTTTAAAGTTATTGACGACTTACTTCCTTTGAAATCGTATCTTACCGCCAGCTGCTTTTGGGCCTGGTCTACCGCGTTCTTAACCTCGTGCATCTCTACTTTGCATACAATGTCGAGCGAATGTGTGTCCGCCATAGTAATGTCTCCTGAATTATTTTAAACGATTTTTGTTTCAACTAACGTTCTCTCTTTCGTGTGAACTTACAAAAGTTATTTGAAACTTGTTGCAGCATAATACAGGAAATAGAGTATTTCGTCAAGAAGGACATAGTGCGATAAATACCGGTTGACTTTTGTGTTTGTGAGTGGTACAAAATATAAAATGGTAACACGATGGGAAGAGTTGAATTATGGATGATTTAGTCAGGTTTGGAGTTTCAATGGACTCCAGGCTTCTCAAACAATTTGACAAATATATAAACCAGAAGGGCTATGAGAACAGGTCAGAGGCCATCAGAGATCTGATAAGGAGCAATCTGGTGGAGGAGGAGTGGGAAGTTGGTACAGGGGAAACTGTTGGAACCATTACGATCATATACAACCATCACAAGCGTGAATTGACGGATACCCTGACAAACATTCAGCATAAATACCACGCCTCTATGATTTCTACCATGCACGTGCATCTTGATTCCCATAACTGCCTGGAGGTTCTGGTCGTGAAAGGCAAGGCCAGGGAAATAAAGATAGTCGCGGACAGGCTTATCGGTACAAAAGGAGTAATGCATGGGAAGCTGACAACGACTACTTTGGGTAAAGATTTTAAATAGATTTTTTTGTAATATAAGTGCTACTAATTAAAAAATTATGCTACTTTGGAGTGCAGTGACCGTGTCACTGCTTTAATAGGCATCATCGCGCCCGCCCGGCCAGGCCGTTCGGACGGGGATGATGCACTCCATATTCCTCTTTTAAAAAAGGAGGCTAGGGGGGGGATTATCCCATAACCCTGAATTGAAAGGATTATAAAAGTTGCACGAACTAACCGTTATCACTATTACGGCCGCATCCATAGGCCTGATTCATACAATGCTCGGGCCAGACCACTATCTGCCCTTTATTGTAATGGCACGGGCGAGGAAATGGTCGCTGGCAAGAACAACATGTATAACCTTTTTATGTGGAATAGGTCATGTGTTAAGTTCCGTTGTTTTAGGCATAATAGGAATAGCTTTAGGGATCTCATTAAATAAGTTAGGAGCAGTAGAATCATTCCGTGGTGGAATTGCAGCATGGTTGCTCATAGCTTTTGGGCTGGGGTATTTTGTATGGGGAGTATTCACAGTACGAAAGAACCGGCCACACAAACACTGGCATGCGCATGGTGACGTGAGTATGCCGATCCACAAACATAAACACAAACATAATGTAGATCAATTACATGTTCACAAAGGGGAAAAGGCAAAAAATCTCACTCCCTGGATACTCTTTACCATCTTTGTATTCGGACCTTGTGAGCCCCTGATACCGTTACTGATATATCCTGCGGCTAAGAGCAGCACTTTTGGTCTGGTGTTGGTAACGGGTGTCTTCGGTGTAGTAACAATCGCAACAATGTTGAGTATCGTCATACTTCTGTCTCTGGGTGCAAATCTACTTCCCATGGGACGTTTGGATCGGTACACTCACGCATTGGCAGGGGCTACTATTTGTCTTTGTGGAATCACGATCAAATTTCTCGGGTTATAATTTTTTGAGGTGATTTGTTGAATGTTGAGACCTGACCCCTTATGACCCCTTAGGGGATTATTAGAACCTCTTAGAATTATTTCAATAATTCTTGTAAAACTGCACCTGCTGTGGCACCTGCCGCATTTCCTGCACTAGACGCAACACCCTGACGGGCACCTTGCAGAACCTTGCCACCGCTTATTGCTGTTGATGTGGCTCCACTAAATGCTCCTGATGCGGAAGCAGGAGCGCTTTGTATAACAGCGCTGCCAGCCGCGTTCCCAACTCTTGCGGGTTTGTTGTTTGAAGCACAGCTGCACACGAGTACCAGTACTCCAATGCAAAACAAAAAGGTGGTTCCATATGAGCCGCTTGGTAAGCTACAGAGTGATCTTTTCTCCAAAACAGTTTTTCCTATAAAATATTTAAAAAGAATAAATTCCAAAGGATCAAACTAAATTATATAACGGTACAAGATGAAAGCAAGAGATTATTAGCTTATGGGAAAAGATATAATACTAGATGATCTCCTTGTCAGAGAATGGTCAAGTACGGTCCTTTCTCGTGTTCAACCTTCTAATGGAAAAGGGAGGTTTTATAAGCTGCTTGTTTGGGTGAGATGGATTAACCATAGGAACAATGCGTCTTCTCTCCAGTAAACCAAATAAAATCTTAGAAAAAGCCAGTAGTGTCCGGTTAGGTTTTTGCGTAGTCCTGACTTTTCCTCTGTTCTTTGAAATCGTTCTGAGTTAAAGTGTCAAAATTGAAACTACCAGCTTCATTCTTAATTTTGATTCTTAGCTCTCTGACTCTTTTGATTGATACTTTTTCGTTAAAATTGTTGCGGCAGTAAATAGATA
>JABHIW010000166.1 GCA_018670825.1 Candidatus Scalindua sp.
AAAACTAAACCACTATGCACTGAAAGTGCATAGGTTTAACGGGGACTGAAAGTCCCTTTGTTTAATAGAAACACATTAACCTTTTTGTTTGTCATTCCCGACTTAGATCGGGAATCCATATGCTCAACACTCTCTAGATTCCTGTTTTCATGGGAATGACAGATGTGGAAGATATCGCTTCTACAATTAAAAAAAACTATCGCTGAAAGCCTTGCACTGAAAGTGCATAGTTTTAAACTAGCGTGTTGATACAATAAATGCTTGTAAGATTTAGACGCAATTAACATGCCATGGCCTCGCTGATAACTTTTAGATCTATAAGCTATAACTTTTTAGTGAGGAATAATTATATTATATTATCTTTCTGCAATACTCCAAATATTCTTGTGCGAAATTTATGCGCTCATTAACAATGTGATATGAACCACTTCACATGTACACCTTGTTATGCTTGATATGTGAATGGTATGTAAGAGGAATGACAACTAACTAGACTTTTGTCGATGTTGTCGATGGTTTTCAGATGTGGGGGTATGGAAGCATTTGTCCTGTGACTCCGCTATGTATATCTATACATCCCTCTCACAGTCTGATCTCAATAAGAGGATTTGCTCTTTAAACACATAAAAAAACACCTATATCTCTCAGAGTAAGAAGAATGTAGGCGTATGTATAATGAGTCTATATTATTACTAACTGTTTATAACTGCCTTCTTTTTCCGTCTTCGTCTTACTTCTGCACCAGCAAGACCCACTAAGCCTATACCGAGTAGTGCAATGGTTGTAGGTTCCGTGACTGACTGGGTAGTAGCAACATCACCGTCACGAACGGCGAGCGCGAGAAACGCGTTTGTGATGAAGTCTTTGTCTCCCACGTCCTGTAGGCCGAACGTTGTGTTAAAGAACCAAGCGTCGTCTAAATCGTCGGTTTACGCCGTTCCGGTCCAGTAGAATGAAAGTAAAGTGTTCTGAAAATCTCCTGTATTTGTCATTCCTTCCGCTTGTGAATTCCCCAACTCTGTATAAAACAAATGCCCCATCTCACTCGTCGTAATGTTATACCCTGCTGTAGTGGTACCATCATCGCCAAATGTATATGTACCATCCACCGTTGTCGGCAATCTCCAGCCGTCAAGAATGTCTCCTCCGAAATCTACCGATAACCCACCGGCCCAGGCTACCTGACTATCCCAAGTAACTGAAGTATTACTAAAATCATACCACGTGATGTCAAGGTCTTGGTCATAGATCAGACGATTGCCAAGGGTATCTATACCCCTGTTTATCATTGTAGCACTAGCAACTGAACTACTAAAAAGCAGAATTAAAATAGCCAAGATGAGATTTTTCATATTGCCTCCATCTGATCGATTTTATATATAAGATTATGCGGAGGTATACACTGTTTAATTATTGAGTCAATTACAAAAAGAGAAATACTAATTGGGAAAAGGACAGGCTACGACACCTCAGTTTCACCACCTGATTACACTTGATATGTGAATGGTGTTTAAGAGGAATGATAGCAAACCAGACTTTTGTCAATATTGTCGATGGTGTACTGAATTCATAGGGATATTACTGGTAAAGTATGAGGGAGGGAGTATGTGTCCAATGACTCCGAAATGTATATCTATACACCCCACTCACAGTTTGAACACGGTAAAAGGGGTTATAATATACCAAACTGGCTCAATAAAACTTAAACATCAGGGTACACAGGGATATTACTGGTGAGATGGGGATTATGGGATAGCCTGAACCAAAAGAAATAGATGGAAAATTTTCTATATATTGCCTTTTTAGCCAGACAAATTTCTGCAATTCCAAAAAAACTGAGTCTGGCTAATCCACCGCCCTCGTAAAGATATAACCATCTCCCATGGGTTTGTAGATGGCACGAAAGTCCATCCCGTAGTCAATATCGAGCCGTTCGGCCTGACGTTCGGCCTGGATGTTCAGATTATGTACGATCAATAGCTCTTCATTGACGTGTGAGGCTTGGAGCAGTTTCATGCCGGAAGGCGCCCAAATTCCGGAACCACCCCAGAAGTAGGCGCCAGATATGCTATGCCGACCCACCGCATTGCATGCAATTGTCCAGAACTGATTGGTGGCAGATGAGGCGGCCATCACCATATCCCACAGTTCACCGTAATAGCGATCGGTGCGGACATTCATGCCGGGATAGTCGCGCAAGGAAGCAGCTCGCCACGATGCGATCTGAATGATTGCGTCTACATTGTCACCCATGGAATACTCCCGCAGCAGATCAGTGAAGAGGTAATCATAACAGGTAGTAAACCCGAAGCGACCAAAGCCTTTTGGGCTTTCAATCATCAGGCGGTCATCCTGGCCCGTCTCCGTATAGGTCTTCTCAATACCCGGTAAGAAAATCTTGTAGTACGCATTTTTAGGGTCTAAGTAGTTAAAATCCAGCTTAGAAACAAGAAAGGTAGTGTTGTAAAATTTGCGCGCTGGTCCCCGAGTGATGTTGTTCATAATAATCACTCTAAACTCATCATCCAGTAAGGGTTTCAGCGTGCCGTCGATCCAGTCCTTATGGTTTTCGGTAACCGCCTCATTCATGTAGGCCCAACATGCGTGTTCATCTTCCCAGAAGTATCCGGAGAGACAAAACTCTGGAAAGATGGCCACGTTGGCTCCACGTTCTTTGAAAATCTGGCATGCACGCAGGATTTTCTCCTTGTTCGCCTCGATGTTGGGTACCTCGGCATGAATGTTGGCCAGACCAACTGACGGCAGCCCTGCATCTTCGGAAAAGATGCGTTCCACGACAAAAAACTCATCCACCTGTCCAATCGGGTGAATTTGATTAAGCGTTCTCGGTCTATAGTCTGACATAGTTTCTTTCTCCAATTACAGCAGATCACAGTTTTGCATAATCTAGCAGGACTTTTCCGTATGCAGCGACAAGTGCACGACGGAAATGCTCTACGATGTGCTGCTGAAGGCATCAGCATTTGCACCGCCGAAGGCGGGGCGAACAGGTTACTTTAAAGTTCTGAATAACATCACTATAGTAACGTTATTCAATTTAGCAACTAATACAAGACATTATGTATATCAAAATTGTACAATATAAAACAAAAAACGGAATGTCAAATATGTTACGTGGGGAAATTCCTTGATTATCTTATTTTAAGGTTAGTTATTATTATTTGTGCTAATTTTGTGCTAGAATTAACCGAAACAGATAGAATTGATTGAACCTATTAGAGTAAATAAGACGCTAACAATCCCTTAATTTTCAAGGTAAAACGGGAAACCAGTCCAATATCAAGATCAGAATGTTGAAATATTGAAAACGGCACTGGAACGGCGCTGAAAAAGGCTTTACCATATTAAACATATAAACAAAGCCCTTACAACTTTGGAGCTGGGTTCGAATCCCCAACCTCTTGAGTATCAATCAAGAGGTCGTCTGTGTCCAAATTGTACCCAAAATAGCTCAAAACACCCTAAAATAGACTAAAATTAAATTACGGAAATGTGCCTATAAGCCTAATAAAATAGTTGAAACTAAACCAAAAAACAATTTATACCAATGGAGATGAATGGGGTTCAAGAGGTCGCTGTTCGAATCCAGTCACCCTGACCACTACTTCCAAGGGGTTAGGATAAATCAAAATCCTCTGTTTTTCAAAATTGTATACTTTTTGTATACTTCGTTTTCATTAATGGATTTGGTTCGATATCACGTTTTCTAAATTCTTCAAGAATGACATTATTGCTTTCAACTATTTCCTCTCCTTGTGAATCATTTTCAAAATCAGTTGTTGAAGGAATACTGAAAAGCTCAATGACTCCTTTGTATCGCCTCTTTTGATCTCCCCAAAAGGTAATATCCCATCATAACGATAAAATTGCAGAACAGCCCTATTATAAGTCCATCAAGACCTCCGGGGTTTTTCAGGACAAAATTCCAAATTGCTACTCCCAGCACGCCTGATAGAGCACCTGCAACAAAATGTCTTACATCTGTTTTAAGCCCAAGTATTGCCAGGGTCAACGGCACAAGGATGATTGGAGACCAGAAATTGTAAGAGTATAGTAATATATCAAGTATGCTCTTAATTTTTACCGCAAATATTATAGCGACTACTCCGGTAAAAAGATTTATTACACGTACAAAAAGGAGCTCCCTTGATACCGACATTCTCTTTTTCCTCAAAGGTTCTACCACGTCATGGGTAATTGCAATTGACGCGGAGTTGAGAAATGAATCCGCCGAAGACATGACTATCGATATGACTCCGGCGATAACCAACCCTTTAAGTCCAATCGGGAGCACGGTACTTATAACAAAAGGCATGGCGCTATTTGGATCAAGATCTGGTTTAATGGTAAGGGCGACAATTCCGATAAAACCGGTTACGGCAAAAAACGGAATTGAAAATATGCCGCTAAATAAAGTCGCTTTAACGGTATGTGATGATTTTTTGGAAAGGAAGAGCCTTTGCACATAGGGGGGGACAAGGGTTTCACCAAAAACGAAGGCGAGAAAAAGTGCTATAAATTGTGCCATTGTTTTACCGGTACCGGGAAATGTAAAATGGGTGTTCGGCACGGAACTTATCATGACGCTCCAGCCTCCCACGTGATTAATACCGAGTATTAGCGTTAACGGTATTCCTATCGCAAGTATTACAAACTGAACTACGTCGGTTAAAACTACGGACCGCATTCCGCCTACCGTTGAATAGGCGATGACAATGCCGCAACCAATGAGTATACTGTGAAATCGTGGTATACCCAAAAAAATGTTAAAAATATACCCTGTAGCGCCTACCTGTGCCCCCAGAATTCCGGCACAAACCGCAAAAGCCATAATCCCCGAAACGACCATGCCCGTTTTGCCGTAATTCTTTTTCATTATATCACCCACTGAAATAGCGTCGGGATATTTTCCCATCCTGGGTGCGATAAATGAAGCAACAAGTATCTCTTTTAAACTAAAACCCCATAATGCAAATATATTTACAATGCCGAATAGAAAGACCTTTTCGGCATTTCCCATGGAGAACCCTCCTCCAATAAAGGAAGCGGACAAGGTTGCAAATATAATAAATGTTCCATATGATCTGCCGGCAACCGAAAACTGACTTAAGGTTTTTACCCCCTTGCCGCCCCATATGCCCAGCGCGAATATGCAAACTAAATAAACAACCACAATTATTTGATCCATAGAATCGTCCTTTAAAAATTTTGTTTAACGGTACTGTTTTGATTACGTGCAATGTTAAGAGTTACGTAAAAATGAAATTCTCACACGGGGTCGCTCCTTGGACAAAAGTCGCCGAGGACAAGAAGAGAGCCAAGACAAAAACTACTCTTTTAATTAAGATACTATCTTAGACATAATATAATCTTCTATATTTAGCGGTTCTTTGTTCAGTAAGTTTACCATGATGGATGAAGAAAGGATATTCGTTATTTAATTTGAATGGGTTTATTAGGAGCGTAAGGTGGCAAGAAGTTGCTTTTTATAGATTTTGTAAGAATAGTAAAATAATTGACACTAAATCAGGCAATCATGCAAATTGTAAAAATGGTCTTTTTGCACCTCTTAATCAGTGGGCCGAAGGTTTCAATTCTTCTAACAAGACAACAGAAAACAGCAAGTAAAACCTTACTATCGAACCGCCATAAGGCCGTTGATAATGTGGAGCTATCCTGGATCTGATTGATAATTTGTTTGCAAATGGATTGTATTTCTTGAGGTAATCTGTTACCGGATAAGGGCCTAGTTTCAAAACTTGGTTGCATATTTTGCTTTCAAGGTCTGACACTGGGGCCTTTATAGACTAAGGTATTTCGAAGGGCATATTCAGGTTTTCCCTTATTGCAACATTATGCCGAATAGTTTAAACTGCCTAACTCATTGAAATTAAATGGAAAGCGCGAGATGGTAAAGCAATTTTGACTCAAGTGTTCTTTTTGTATAAGAGCTTTAGTTATAATAGATAGACACAGAAAGTAAAAAGGAGGGGCAAGAGTCATTACAACTATTACCCCTCCTTTTTCAAAACACTTTATTTTTATGATTTTCAGCAAATTATCCGTAAAAGTGTCGATTATATCAATAACACATCAATATAGGTTTGCCCATATCCATGGATAGAAAAAAGATTCATATCTTAATGGTGGAAGACGAAGATTCTCATGTCGAACTGATCAGCAAATCATTTGAGTCTGTACCTGGGTCTGTGACCTTGACATTTGCACGCAATCTTCATGAAGCATACTCCAGCATTGCGAAGTCCACGCCTGATCTGATAATTGCAAATTTTCTTTTATCTGATGGTAAGGGCATCGAACTTATACCAGCCAAGGGGGAAGAATCTCCGTATCCCGTTATTATAATGATTAGCTATGTAGACACGAAGGTCGCAGTTGAAGTGATGAAAACCGGTGCTTTTGACTATATAGTAAAGCCTGCAATAACAATGGATGACATGTTCTGTACATGTGAGAGGGTGATGAGAGAACTAAGCCACATTACTAAGTGTAAGGCGGCAGAGGCAGAGCTAAACATGGTTTTTAAGGGAACTTCCACGGATATTGGTAAGAATTTTTTCTATGAACTCACCAAGTATCTTCAGGTTGCTACTAAGGCACATGTAGTCTTTTGTGCTGAACTTGTTGATCATGTAAACCTGAATGCGCGCACTCTTACAATCTGCATAGGCGAAGTCTTAACCGATAACTTTGAATGGAACTTGATTGGTACTCCCTGCGAGCATGTCATCAAGAATAAAGCTATATTCTTCGCGGAGAACGTACAGGCAGAATTCCCTAATGATGAGTGGCTGGTTACAATAGGGGCAGAAAGCTATCTTGCAATACCATTTATTAATGCCTCAGGTAAAGTCATTGGCCATATGGGAATACTAGGTGACAAATCAAAACTAATTCGACAGAATATAGAGGGGATTTTGAAGCTTTTTGCTGCTAGAGCGGGAAGCGAGTTGGAGCGCAAACAGACTTACGCAAAGCAACAATTTACTCAGTTTGCCGTTGATAACAATTCGGTTGCAACCTTCTTGATAACTTCAGATGCAAGTATATCTTATGCAAATAAAGCTGCTTGCCAGTCGTTGGGGTATCATTACGAGGAACTTGTTTGCCTGAGAGTCACTGACTTTGATCAAAACTTTCCAGAAGGGTTCTGGCCAGTACATTGGCAGGAAATGAAGGGAGCTGGTACACTTACGTTCGAATCTCATCACAAGACCAAAGCTGGCCTTGTATTTCCGGTAGACATCCAAGCCACTTTTCTTGTGTATGAAGGCAAAGAATATATTTGTGCTTACGTCCGTAACATTACCAAACGTAAAGAATCGGAACAACAGCTACGCAAGTTATATCATGCCATAGAACAATCTTCCAGTGCTGTCATTATTACTGATAATAAAGGTAATACTGAATATGTAAATCCAAAGTTTGCGACATTGACAGGTTACACTTTTGAAGAAGTCATCTCGAAAAACATAAGTGTATTACAATCGAATACAACACCCCCTGAAGTGTACAAATCTCTTCGGGAAACTATTGCTTCAGGCAAGGAATGGAGAGGAGAATCTTGTAATAAAAAAAAGAATGGTAAACTTTATTGGGAATCAACATCCATTTCACCTGTCAAAGATGACAAGGACATAATCACTAACTTCATTGTTGTTAAAGACGATATTACTAAGCGCAAGGAGACTGAGAACGCACTGAAGAAATCAGAAGAGAAATATCGCACGTTAGTAGATACAACCAATACGATTCCCTGGGAGTTTGATGCATCAACGGGGAGGTTTACTTTTATAGGAATCCATGCAGTTGAGTTATTTGGATATCCTGTTGATGAATGGCTCAAGGAGAATTTCTGGCAGGACCATATTCACCCGGATGACCGGGAGGATACTATCAATCTTTGCATGGAATATACTCAAAAATCAGAGGATCATCTGCTTGAGTATCGTATGATGACGGCAGATAATAATATTATATGGGTATACGATGCTGTCCAGGTAATCAACGATGACAATGGTACAAAACGGTTGCAAGGAATAATCGTTAATATTACCGAACGAAAGAAGATGGAAGAAGCACTCGTGCAGTCAGAAAGACTACAGTCCATAGGAACAATAGCTGCCGGGATTTCCCATGAGTTTAATAATCTTCTTGCAATTATCTCTGGTAATGTACAGTTGCTGGAGCAAGCTTATAATGACCATGACGACTTGATTGATGCACTTCGTACTATTAGGAGAGCAACCGATGATGGAGCTAAAATATCCAGCAAGATGCTTGAATTTGCCAGGACAAAACAAGACATCAAAGAGTTTGTATCTTCTAATATTCAGGACTTTATAAGACAGTCTATTGATTTTACAAAACCCAGATGGAAGAATGAAGCACAGGCCAGAGGCATAAACTACCAGGTAGACAAGGAAGTTGAAAAAGGGATTCCATCCATAATGTGTAACCCAACAGAAATAAGAGAGGTATTTATAAACATAATAAACAACGCACTTGATGCAATGTCTGAAGGCGGCAGTATTTCATTCAGTACATGGAGTTGTGATCATACGGTATTCGTAAGTATCTCCGATACAGGAGAGGGTATGTCAGAGGATGTGATAAAAAACATATTTGACCCATTCTTTACCACTAAATTAGCGATGGGAACCGGATTGGGCATGAGTATAGCATACGGTATAATAGCAAGGCACGGTGGGCAAATAGAGGTGAATAGTGTGCTTGGGCAGGGCAGTACATTTACCCTGCAATTCCCGACTACCTACAAAACAGAAAATCTAATAGCGACTCCTGGGCCGGAACAAGAAGCAAATGAAAAAAATCTATACATCCTGGTGGTAGATGATGAAGAGGAGATATGCAATATTCTGAATAAATTTCTTTCAAAAAGTGGGCATAAGGTCAAAACCGTTAATAATGGTGCTGATGCTATAGAAATAGTGATTAAAGAAGAATTTGATCTTGTATTGTGTGATCTTGCCATGCCGGAAGTTTTTGGATATGAAGTTATAAAGGTTATAAATAAGCTAGAGAAGAGACCGAAGACAGGTTTAATTACCGGCTGGAATGAGGGATTTAAACCGTCAGAAGCGAAAGAGTTTGAGGTAGACTTTATTGCAAGGAAGCCTTTTAATTTTCCAGAGTTGTCAAAACATATAATGGAATTATTTGTTTAACAATTGAAAGGTTTTTGCGTACACGGCTTTTGTCAAACCCGAGCGCCTTTATCGGGTATCTAAAGGATCGTTCATCCCAGGTTCCCGGTAAAAGAATGCAGGAATGACCGTTTTCTGACAACAAATTGAACACTCGCAAAAACCTAAGCGGACACTACTGATGAAAAGTGTAGTTATTAATTATTTTGTTCTTGATGGGACTACTTGTCAGGTAGCAACAAACACACAAGTATGAATATATCGTAATAAGCAGAATTCCACAGGAATCATCAAAATCAGGCAGTTATAAATTTATTAAAAAGATACCGCCTGCTTTTATGAAACTGTTTTGCCTGTCCTAATATCTTTTCTTCAGCTTCCTGGTGGGTCAGATCCAGTGTCTGTCTATAAAAGGATGCCGCCCTGGCAAAATAGAGAGGTTTCAAGGCTTCTACCACCTCTTCCTTATTTCCTGACGTCTCATATGCAAAGATAAAATCATAGAGTATTTTTGCCCACAATCCTGGCCCTATATTCCATTTTCCTGAAAGGTGCATCTTCTTAGTAGCGTGGTAGTGTGGTCGATACATTATGGATGCAAGCAAGCTCTCTTTTTCGGAAAACCCATCAATACTTTCCTTTTTAATGCTCTTATAGTCAACAGAGAGGCTTTGAGGATTTTCATAGTTAAATTCGCCGTGGACCGGACAATCTTTTTCAATATTTCCATCCAGCCAGATATTTTTGAAATTTGAAATACTTGAAAATAGAGTGCGTATAACCTGAGTAAACATCAGTCCCAATTTTGGAGCACTTGGTTTGTGGACCTTAGACCCCAATGCTACCTGGCAAACCTTGAATCCATTTAAGAGGGCTGAAGTGGTCATGAAAATATCTATACCGTATTGCCCTGTACTCTTTTCCCATTCCAGCCCAGTCCAGTACCTTGACATCTTTGGTGAGAACGAAAAATCTCCACCTATGGGCTGCCTGATGTTTGCTTTAAAAATTGAATATAACAAGGGATAAGTTATGTGATTGGTTATTGTACCGTCATATTCATTTCTGGAGTAAAGGGGAGTTACAAAGTCATGTCCCTCCAATATAGGGGTTACAAGCTTTTTAACCCATTCAGGGGTAATACTCAGCAAGTCGGCATCCACTACCACTATGGCCTTTGCCTTGAGGCTCTCAACCTCTTTAAAGAGATTCATAAAGTTGTTGCCTTTACCGACAACACCTTTTCCTGTGCTGATATACTTTTTGGGTATTTCGCCCGTTTCAGATCCCAGGAAAGCTTCTTTTGTTCCGTCTGTAGAGTTATTGTCAACATTAATAATTGCAGAGGAGTGAGCAGGAAAATACCTCTTCAGCCCCAATGACAACTGGCTGGCAACAAATGCAATATTATCTGCTTCGTTGTAAGACGGTATGCCGACGATAATATCCGGCTCTATAGTTTTCTTTATCATATTGATCTCCTATCTCTATTTAAATTATCATCTTTATGCGTCATAACTTAATTTAGAATCTCTTTTGAACAAATTCCTGCTAAAGATTTCTCTTTATTAAGTTGGAGAGACCAAATATTTTTATTTCTTTTTTAAGGAATAAGGCAGAAAACGGTGTGTAAATTTGAATTCTTTTAAGTTAGTGAAGGACATCTATAAAACTGGCAGGACGTATTCCATGATTTATCATTGATAATGGCATTCTTCTTTTTTTATTTTGATTGTCAATTTTAGCTTTTGTATTGTCTATTGATGAATTTAATAACCTTATGCTCTCCCGGTCGTAATCCATCACTTCCGTAATTATAGATTTTAACTGTTTTAATAGTAAATTGAGCGGTTTATCTGATATAAGGTATCCTTCATTCGAAGCAATTTCTTCCTGAATTTTTGAATTAAGCTTATCCAAATCCTTGATCTCTTTTATACAATTTACTTTCTCTGTTATTATTAAATTCAGCCCCTCTATGTTGTTTGTCGTTATGGCCTCATCCTGTGCACGGGTAAGCTCAAGAATTTTTTCGTAATATTCCCTCTTTCGATTTAAATAAAATGCTATCTCTTCAACATTCATTGTATTCTTCATTTCAAGCTGTTTAGGGATATTTACTGCCAATTACTAACCGGATAAATCGATTTTGCTAATGGTATGATTCGCATTATTTATTTCCGTTTCCGGGTGATTCTTTATGCCAACCCACGATTCTTTTAGTTCAGACATAATTCTTTTTGCAGTTTCTAATGCCTTTAAATTCAGATTGGCATTGGCATCATTTATTTCACGTAATACAAAATTGTATAATTGTGCTAATGTAGATGCAATTTCTCCTCCATTGTCTTCATCTAATGTTGCCAACAGCTCAAGAACAATGTCTGTTGCCTTATTTAGAGAATGGTTCTTTTCCTCATACTCTTTTTCTATAATTTCATTCTTTGCTTTATCAAGTAAAAAAATTGCCCTCTCATACATCATTAAAACCAGGCTTAATGGGTCAGCCGTTTCTACTGCCTGTTTTCTGTATGAATCAGTATTTTTAGTTTCCATCTTTTTCCCTCATTATAAAAGGTCATAAAAGTTTTTCATGTAAGTCTCTCGATATATTAATTCTTTCGATTTCATATGAGTACTCATTGATTAGTCTGTCCATTGCTGGCCTGTTAATTCTTTTTGCCTTTTCAAGGTCATCTGCAGTCGCATATATGCAGTACCAATTAATAAAATTCTGTTTCTCTATATCTTTTTCATTAATCATAACGAATATTACAATTCGCAATACTCGTGCCAAATAACATTAATTTCTACTACGGCAAACCTGTACGATACTGCAACTTACGACAACCCTTCCCGGAATGCCTGATTATCAGAAAAATCTGTGGATACTTTTTGTACATAGTGGTTATTTTTTACTCATTTAGAGATGTATTATTTCTCTTTCTACTATTATCTGATCACGTTAGCCTTGTTGGGATCGCAGTGGTGTGCTTACAATTATCCTGCCAGGATTGTAATTTCAATTGACAAAAACCTCAAACCTCAGAATTACAAGCTAAAATGTCATTCTGAATGTAGCGATGCAAAATGAAGAATCTAATTTCAGAAGAATTCCTCCGTACACTACTTTATAATTAATTGGATATAGTTGACAGTGAACCAAGCTGTCGTGCCATGAAGGCGCTTACTGATTGAAGCTTTGAGAGGTTTAGCTCAAGTGCTACAAATTGATTATTTAAACGTAATGTTTCCATGGCCAGACGCATTTCCATTGAAACAACGGTTTTTTGCATGTCATCAATGGTGTCCTCAAGGCCTTCCATTCTGATAGTAAGCAATCCATCAAACTGATCCATAATTGAATCGAGGTTATTATACATCAACTCACCAATTCCCATTGTCAATTTCACATTGCCCTTTGCGCCGGTGGTAGTTGAAGTAACTTCTATTGCGAGATCTTCTACGCTGGTTGTAGACAAAGAATCAGGAGGAGCATCACCAACTAATAGTTTTCCGGTACCTGTAGCGGCTTGACCATTTATCGTGCCTGCCACATCTACGCCGGTGTAAGTCCCGGTTGTTCCAAGCAGGCTGTTTGCCTCAGTGGTAGTAAATCCTAATACACTTCCATAATTGTTGTGTGTGAGCACAAGTTTATCACTTCCATCTTTGGATGCCGTAATCTCCATTGCATATCTACCTGTTATGCCATCAGTGTTAGTTGATAAAACTGTTCCGAAGTCCAGGCCGCGTCCCGCAGGTTCTGCTATGGTGATTGCAAGAGAACTATCTCCGGAAGCGTTGTCCGTTAATACTATCTTTCCGGAACCGTTAATTGTAGCTGACACGTCATTATCATATGCTTTCTCAATCGCAGATAGTAATGTTTGAACAGTATCTGTCGAGACGTCACTGATTGTGTATGAACCGCCGACACTTATTCCAGACCGGGTGGTCCCGCTGAAATCGATACGATCATCGTTGACGAGTGAAGTTCCATCAATAGCAGAAAATATTGTAGTACCGGTTATTGCAACTGCACTTGCGGTATTTGCCACGCTTCCAACAATGGTTTGAATACGTTCCGTATCAAGTTCTGAGTTAATTGCATTAACAATATTATCTATTGAACTTCCGTTTTTACCGGCATCTCCGTCAAGACTTATTGTCGCCACCCTGCTGCTGGCAGTATCTGTAATAGTTAATATATCAGTATTAGATGCTCCAATTCCGTTGGTAAGAACGTTTCCTGTCTTAGTTGCCTGAGCTGCAACCGTATTAATGACCACCGCATAATTTCCGGCTATAGTCTCTTTTGTATGTCTTACGAAATTGATTTCATTATTTGTAGTTGTACCTTCAGCAACAAACATCCTCTTAACAGCATTAAAATCTGAGCTAATTTTCGATAGAAAAGTACTATCTTTTACCGTTAACTTACCATCTTTATCGGATGTTATCCCAATCAGGGAGAGAGCGTTGGAATCGGCCGGAAGCAAAGAGATCGAATCAGATATTTTTGATTGAATAAGACTTTTAATTGTAGATAAGGTACTCTCACCTGCAAGTATACCAGATTTATTTGAGTCTTCATTAAACGCAAATTCCTGGTTTATAAACTCTATTATGCTGTTGTATGCAGTTGTAAAATCATTTACGCTGGATTTTATACTGTCTGTATCTCTGGATATCGTGAAATTCACTGTACTGCCGGATTCTACCTTTGAAATATCCAGTGTAACTCCGCTTATTACATCGTCAATAGTATTACTGCTCCGTGAGACAGCAACCCCGTCTATGTTTACCTTTGCATTTTGTCCCTCTGTAACCTCCATATTATAACCCTGAGTAGTTACCGAAACCGTACCGAAATCAAGAGTACCGCCACCTTCATTATTTGTTATTATTTCAATACCAAGCTGACTGTCCCCTGCAGTATTGTCTGTTATTACTATCTGTCCATTGGCGTCTATGGTTGCACTGTTTGCACCAAGCCCGAAAGTTGATTCTATCTGTGTCAACAGACCGTCAATTGTATCCGTGGTCCTATCCGTTATTGTATATGTTCCTGAAGCTGGAGTTCCATCGTGTTTTGTACCCGTCAAGGTGATTGTATCGCTGTTCACAATATTATCAGCTGCACTAAAGGCACCAAAATCAAGATCAGCGCCACCCTGGTTATTTTCTGCCATGGTAACGCTTAATTGACTGTCTCCGGAATAGTCGTCATTAATCTGGATCTTGCCACTTGAATCTATCACAACACTGCCTGCGGTAAGTCCAAAATTAGCTTCTATATTGGTTAAAATGTCCTGTACTGAATTTGTTGTAGTTATTGTATAATCATAAGATGCAACAGCAGTTCCATCCTGCTGGTTTCCTGATATTGAGATCGTATCACCATTCGTAATCGAACCGGTGACGTCTATGGCGGAAAATAGTGTAGCACCGGTAATTGGACTTGCACTGGCGGTATTTGCTACACTGCCTGAAAGTCCTGTATATATATCATCGAATGTTGTAGCACTTGTAGTTACCGTATTACTTAGATTATAGTTATCCGCAGTTGCAGTGTGCACCTCAGAGACTGAACTTTGAGACCCCTCAAGTATGCCAAGTGCTTCAAGTATGTTCTTGTCGTCCGTAAATGTTGTGGTGCCGCTGATGTCAAGCTGGTAAGTGGTTACGCCACCGGTTGTAGTGCTGACTACCGATGCACTTACACCGTTAATAGCGCTTAAAGTGGTTGCGATATCGGAGAGAGAATCAGACGAAAGATTAATAGTTACGTTGTTTCCATCAATCTGTATCGATGAGCTGGATTGGGCGTTTGACTGACTGAGCAGTGAGCCAACAGCTGTAGTACTGCTGGAGAATTCATCAGACTTCGCACCGTCGCTTGTCGTATTCTTTATAGTCGTACTACTGTTGGCAAGACCCAGCGATTGCAATATATCACCGGATGAGGCATCAAGTATCGTAAATTTATCTATACCGGTATTATCACTTGTGAGGATCATGCGGTTGTCAGTATCCGAGACAGATAATATGGAAGCTCTTACTCCGGTTGAATTGGTACCTGAGTTTGCAGTATTGATTGCACTTGCAATATCAGTTAGCGTGTCTGTTGAAGAAATGCTTATTGCTTTACCATTTATGACAATATCTCCGGAAAGAGTTAATGCTGTTGTTGAACTGTTGTAACTTTGTGATGATAGCTGCCGTGCCTGTGCAAGTTGTGATGTCGCAGTGAATGACACCGTATGGGTACCCGGACTTGCATCGGTTGTTGCTGAGACTGAAACAAGGTCATCCGCCTCGAAAGCAACAGAACTGGTAGATGTTGACGTTTTAAATACATTAAATGTATCACTGTCTTTAAGGATCTTTGACTTTGCTTGAAAGTCTGACAGTTGCGTATTCAGAGATTGAAAAGCCGTTAGTTTGTCATTCTGTTTAGTCTGATTGTTGACAACAATGTCTACACGTCTTCTACTGACACCAACAAGCTGTTCTACGAGAGTTGCTGTATCAAGGCCTGAAACCAAACCTCCAATTGCACTTGTACCTGGCATTTAATTTCCTTTTGTAGAATGCTTATTTATTAATTTACAATCAGTCGTTTTAAAAACAGCCAAGAGGAGGAACTACTGGCAATATTCCTTTTGGCAATGATGAATTATCATAATAACTCTTTACCGTTTTTATCTTATCTATTTCAAATGAATATTCATCCAGTAATCTATTGACGGCGGCTTTATTCGTTTGTTCTGCCTTCTCAATCTCTTCTGAAGTAGCATACCAGCAGTACCAGTTAATGAAGTTTCTTTTGTTCAGATTGTTTTCCATTGTTATATAATCCTTTCTATCGTTGATTACTAATAGTTAGCAATGCTTGTACCAAAATCTTTTTTAAATCTATAATGTTTTATACCTAAAGATTACAGATACTTATGACGAGCAGGTCTAAAGGTGCCCTAGAATTGAGTGGGTAATTTTTACGCACTACGGATTGTTTTTCCGACCCAAAACGTAATGTATTTATATAGCACCTGCACCAGTTGTGATGCATTAGTAATATTTATCGTATGGATATTCTGACTTACTTCAGCTGTTGATGAGACGCTAACAAGAGTTTCAGCATTAGGATTGGTTGAAGTCGACGTATAGAAGACATTGAATATATCACTGCCTTTTAGAACCTCTAACGTTGATTGAAGATCTGAGATTTGGGTATTAAGAGATTGAAAACCGCAAGTTTGTCACTTTGTTTGGTCTGGTTGTTAGCAACAATATCAACATGCCTTCAACTGACACCAACAAGTCGCTTTACCAGAGCTGTCGTGTAAAGACCTGAAACCCAAGCCTCTAGATGGATCCAGGCAATACATATTCGTAAATATAAGCTAATTTTCAAACACAACCAAAAGAGTGAAATTCTGGTAAAACCCCTTCTGGTAGAGATGAATTATCATAATAACGTTTTGCAGTGTTTATCTTCTCAACTTCATATGAATGTTCATTGACTAATCTATTGATGGCCGCTTTGTTAGTCTGTTCTGCCTTCTTAATTTCTTCTGAGGTCGCATACCAGCAGTACCAGTTAATAAAGTTTCTTTTATCCAGGTTATTTTCCATTTTTATATAATCCTTTCTATTTTGCCTTGAGTAAACTTCCAACTGAACATATCATCGGCCAGCCTTTAAAAGACTTTAGTATAAATATGAAAAAAACTAAATATGTTGCTATAATTTTTAGATATGTTTTCATATAGTAGGGTATTAAAAACGATTTTATACTTTTTATTGGGAATTTTTTTCTGGTCTGATCCTATCTCAGGTTTAGAATTGCCATAAGTTTTTCTGGCACACACTTTATATAAATGTGAAACTATTACGCGTAAATAAGCATGGTTAACGCAGCAATAATGATATTGTTGATTGAAAAAAGCATAAAAAGGGAAGAGTAACGATTGAGGAATTAAGTGCTTGGAAGGTGTCCCTGGATGTTTACTTAATATCGTAATAGATTATACTTTAGAAATATAATCTATTTATATAAAAAGAAGGGGAGAGTGTATCGTATCACTCCCTCCCCTTCTCATTTAAAAATTCATCATAAAAACTGATCAATACTTTCTGCTATGCTTATCCGAGCAGACTTAGTACTGACTGTGGTGACTGGTTAGCCTGTGCAAGCATTGAAGTACCAGCTTGTAACAGTATCTGGTTCTTGGTAAAGTCCACTGTTTCAAAGGCCATATCCGCATCTTTGATAACTGAATTTGCCGCACTCAAGTTTTCAACCGTACTTGCAAGGTTAGCAGATGCAAATCCGAACTGGTTTTGAGTTCTACCAATAACAGCACGAGCATTTGCTAGTGTATCAATAGCAGTATCAATAGATGCTAAAGCTGTCTGAGCACCAGATTGAGTAGACACATCAACATCTGCATTTAAGCCAGCAGCTCCAGCTGTCAAGTTGGCCAATGAGAAACTGATTTTGTTATTGGCGTTATTTTCATATCCAACCTGGAATGAAGATGATGTAGAATCTGCGGTTGTCATAGTACTGAGTACACCATCGCTCATACCATCAGCTGTGTATGCTGAATTTACGGTAACCTTGATACCAAGGTTAGAAAAGTCCAGCGTTGAAGTATTCATCCCGGTTTGAGCAGCGCCTAGAGATACTGACTGTGAAGTTGTACCGTCTGAAATTGTCATAGTGTTATTTCCAGCTGTAGCTACGGATATTGAATATTCTGTACCGGCTGCAGCATTGGATACATCTACATTAGTTACACCATTAGCTGATGTTAAACTACCATGACCACCTGCACCTGAACTAACACCAAGCGCACCAAAGTTGCCATCTATCAATGAAGAGCCTGAGTACTTTGTTGAACTGGCAATTCGTGATATTTCACTTTCAAGATTGTTAACTTCACTTGAAATATTTGCACGGTCGGTTTGACCTGTATTACTGGATGCAGCTTGCGTTGAAAGTTCCTTCATCCTCTGCAAGATGTTTGTAATCTGGTCAGCAGCACCTTCTGCAACCTGCAGTAGTGAATTTGCCTCAGATGCGTTTCTTCCCGCCTGCTGCAAACTCTTTATTTGTGATTTAAATCTCATAGATACAGCAAGACCAGCTGCATCATCAGATGCTTTGTTAATTCTGAAACCTGATGATAGTTTTTCCAGTGATTTTGATAGACCAGCATCGGCGATTTGAAGATTTCTGTGTGAGTTAAAAGCGGCGATATTACTTTGTATTCTTAATCCCATTTTCTAATCCTCCTGATTGTTGTGTAGGGCATTATTTAATGCCAGCTACAGCAGTTTTTTAAAAATTGCGCCGATTTGTCTTTCTTGACAAATCCGACAGTACAAAAACAAATTTTACAACCTTAATTCAGACATTATTTGGTCTTCGCGTATAGTTCTTTACCTCCTTCGTTAGTTGAAATTTTTATTTTGTTTTGCAGTTAACTTCTTACTGAATATATCATCGGTCAGTCTTCAAAAGACTTTAGTGCAAATTCAGAAAAATTTTGAAAAATATTACTATATTTACGGAGTATTTCTATATAGGGGAATTGTGAGAGAAAGGAGTTATGCTTTTTATCGGGGTATTTTTTGCTGTTTTGATGTCAACAGGAACTTTGGGTTGTCATAAGGTCCTGCCTGCATATACGTTGTATAATTGAACTTGTAATCAGGATATTGATGATTGAGAAAGAGATGAGAGAGACAAGAATTAAGGGATGGGGGCAATGTCATCAAGTTAGATTCTTCATTCCGCTTCGCTACATTCAGAATGATAAGTCAGCATGTCATTCTGAGGAAGGAACGACCGAAGAATCCCGATGTCGGCAACTTTGAAATTCCTATACACTGAATTAAGAAAAATGTGGAGTGCATCATCCGTGATGATGCTTATTAAAGCAGTAACACGGTTACTGCACTCCAAAAAAGAAGTTTTGTCTTTAAATGTGAAAATTAAATCTCTTAATTCAATGACATTGGGGGTGGTTTGGGGATTCCCCAAAGCAGAAAGGGGAAATATTATCATTTCTGACCAACTGGATCGAAATGTTTCGGTTCAATCAGCATGATTGAACTTGCAATGCTCTGATAGAGAGGATCTTTACAATCGTAGCTTTATTACTGATGAAATACGATAAGGCAGTGTACTAGTCGAAGAAAGGAAATTGATCATACTCAGCAGTGCCTGGTTAGGTTTTTGCGTGTACTGTTTTTATACCCGATCTGTAGGAAGATACGTACGGCGAGGTCATGCCAAAGGCAGATCTGTCCTATGGCACGACTTTAGCCTTACGCTTAATGCACAAAAGCACCTACCCGTCCGAACGGCTTGGCCGGGCGGGAAGGATTGCCCTACGTGTTACATACTAAAACCTGACCGGACACTGCTGGATTATACTATAAATGGGTTAATCCTTTTATTCCGTTAACAGGATGTAACTGAACTTGTAGATGTCGTTTGTATTCTTTCAAGTGCATCAGGATCTAATAGCATTGCAATTTCAATGGAAAACCTGGCAAGAGGTTCGTTTCTTTGTCCTGATAAGGTAGTTCCAATGTTGATATAAAGATTACTTAAATCTCGTATACTGTTGATTGTCATATTTCTTGAAAGATTAAGGCTCTTCAACAATTCATCGCAACTTCTTACGCAACTCTCCGGGTCATTCAGCGATAGGTAAATCTTGCTTAGCCCCAGATGTGCTTCTACCAGATATTTGTTGAATTTTAATATATTTAAGAAGCAATCCTTTGCCCTTGCATAATTAGATTCATTTAGATATAGAGAACCCAACCTTAGAAGAACTTCAGGGTTTTCTGAATTTATTGCCATTATATTTTGATAAACATCTTTTGCCTGAACGGTTTTTCCGATTTCCTCATATGCAAAAGCCAGATTGAATAACGCATCAAAATTACTCGGGCTTTTATCAGTAACTAATTTAAATGATTTTATTGCCTTCTCAAACTGATTACCTTTTAAGAGGAGGAGACCCCTGTTGTATTGCGCCGGTATTTCATCCGGATAATCGTTTAATATTTCTTCAAAGCAGGCTAAGGCCTTATCTGATGCTCCGGACTTTCCATGCATTTCAGCAATGTAATATAAGATATCCTTATTACCGGGATTATATTTAAGCCCGTCTGCCAAAAACCTTTCTGCTAATTTTAAGTTTTGCTGCGCCTGGAAGTGTTTTCCCATTATGAGATAAGGTTCCCATTTATCATCTGTACTGTTTACCGCATCTTTTAATGCCTGTTCGCCCTTCTGTTCATCTCCCTGTTCATGATAAATAATAGACAACCGTGCATAGGCCAGGCTCTCCTGTTGCAGTGTATTGTATGGTATGGTAAGGACACTACTTGTGTCAGATTTAATTGTATTAAGCTGATTTAAATACTTCCCGGTAACGTCAATACATTTATCATACTCTTTCTGCAGAAAATATATGGATGAAAGCAAGCAATATGCATCAATATAATCAGAATAATAGTTAAGTGCCTTTAATGCATATTTTTCTGCATCCGGCAGATTATTTTTACGATAAAAGGCAACACTTGCAGTATAGTATGAAAGCAGTCTAATTTCCGTATCGTTGTCTTGCCGCTCAAACAGCCTGATTGCAGCAAGGGCCTCATCGATACACTCATCATTTTTTTCTCTATCCAGATAGGAAAGCGATAAGTAGTGGTGAGACAAAGCATTTTCAGGGTCTTCCTTTATTTGCTTCTTTAAAAGAGCTGCTGTCCGTGCAAATTTCTTATCCATTTGTTCATCACCTTGATTATATCCGTGGTGATATAATTTGATATTCTCTTTCCTTGTTGAGCCTGTGTATTTCAGTTTATTGTGAACGATACTTTCGTAATGAAAGTCAAGATGGTTTTTGAATATCCTTTCAGAATTGGCAATTGATAGGTTTTTACCATTACTGAATTTACTGATTACAGGGATAAGGATCACGTTTGAGCTGTTATCTTTAATAACGTTTCTTAGTTTGTATGCATCTTTCCTTTCTATCTCTTCGTCTGCGTCAAGTATAAGTATCCAATCACCGGTTGCATACTTCAGTGAATAATTTCTCGCCTTACTGAAACTGTTCTCCCATGCATGGCAGTAAATCTTTGCATTGTATCTTCTGGCAATCTCTATAGTCCTATCGGTAGATCCCGTATCTACAATAATTATTTCATCAACATAGCCTTTGACACTCTCCAGGCATGTAGGAAGAAACTTCTCTTCATCCTTTACAATCATGCAGAGTGAAATGGTTGGATTGCTAATATTTGGGTTAGTATTATTCATTATTGGTTATCCGGTGAAAGTCCTCGGCGCATTTTGTCCGGAGATAACTGCAACCAGGATTTGGTTTTTGAGAAACCAAACCGGAGCATATCCTTAGATTACTTTAGTTAATTGTCCATGAAATTGAGCATATCTCCCTGGCAAGTTGGTGATCTCCGAGAAATCTGCCTCAACTCTTCGTATATCTTAGAAGCAGTTCCAGCAGATTGAACGTGATTTTCTTCTTCAAGCCTTTTGCTTATAGAATTAAAGATCTCTGCCAGACCACCCATACTATCCAGTGTCATGTCCCTCGGCATATCCAGGATTTGTAATAATTTATCACAATCGCCAACTACATCTTCGATATTTCCTTGAGTAACATTAATTTTACAAATGAGCAGTCTTATATCAAATGAAGCGGGTTCTTGATCAACGGCTTTTCTCCATATAAGCAGGGTTTCCTCAATATCACCTTTTTGAAATTTGATACGGCCTAAATTGAATAAAGCTTCTACCGAATCCCCATTGATATTTAGTAGCTTTTTATATGCATCTTCCGCTTTATCAATATTATTATCCATATAAAAACTACCGAGGAGCATGAGATAATTTTCTGTGTCCATTGACTCCTTCCTCGCTAAATCTATCTCTAAATTACCCGCTTCGTCCTGGTTGTTAGACAAATAATAAAACCCACGTAATAAATGTATCTTCCATTTATGGCCTATTGTATGATTAATTCTACTGTTTTGGATCTCTGTTCTTAATTCTCTTACTGAAGATGGGTTTATGATACTATTCCATAAGGTCAGGTAATTCTCAGATGCCTGTATAAAACTTTCATATTTTTTTTGGTTGTAACAGGCAAAGGAGAGAATACAGTAGGCATCTAAAAATTGATCATCCAGTTCGATTGCCTTAAGGGCATACGTTTCTGCTTTTTCCAGTTCCCCTTTTTCAAAATATGCAGCACTGACGATATAATAAGAGACCATATAATTTTTTACATTATGTCCCTGTTTTCTCGCAATGCTTAATGCTTTCCTGCTGTTTGTAATTGCCTCATCATACATTCCCCTGTCCATATATGCATTACCGAGGTACATGTATGGAATAGGATTATGCGGATCTGTCTCTAACTGTTTTTGAAGTAGCGTACTAGTACGTACAAACTTTTCTTCCATTTTATCTTCAGACAGGTTGTAACCATGATGGATAACACTTAGTGAGGAGTCAAAACATGTACCACTGTGCTTTATCATGTTATGAACAATCCCCTCGTAATGCACTCCGTTAAAGTTCCTGAAGAGTCGTATCATCCTTGCATAGCCCTCTTGCGTTGAATTCTTATATTTATTTTTTATGACAAAAGAAACAGATGAATTATCATTGTCTTTTACCACTTCTTTAAGTATCAGAACATCTGACTCCTGCAACTCCTCATCAGCATCAAGAATCAGAATCCACTCACTAGTGGCATAATCCAGCGAATAATTTCTTGCCTTACTGAAGCTGCCTTCCCACGGATGGCTGAAAACCCTGGCTCCGTAACGTTCCGCAATTTCGACGGTACGGTCTGTTGAACCGGTATCTACAACTATTATCTCATCTACGGCATTCGCTACACTATCAAGACATTGGGGAAGATGATGTTCCTCGTTTTTCACAATCATGCATAGAGAGATAGTTCCCTGTTGACACTTTTCCTTTTTATCTGTATAGGTCATTTTCAAATCTTCCTTTTCATCCGTTAATTCCACCTGAACACTCCTGTGAAAGTTTATATTAGTTAGATTAGAATATTTCTTTCAGCTAAACCCTGTACTCCCTCTTCCACATAAGCAAATACCACTTTATTGATTAGCAGGAATTCTATGGTCAATGGTAATGCATTTGATAAGTTTTTTCACTTTGTTCTATATGGGTTGAGATACAGGTTTCTGTAGACTTGATTAATTCTATTTTTACCTGTTCTAACACATCATCCCAATCATTCCGCTGAGTTTGTCGAAATAAACGCATGGTTGGATACCACGGACTATCGGTGCGCTTAAGCAGCCAACGCCAGTCTGGTGCAAAAGGCAGCAGCGTCCAAACTGGCTTACCAATAGCACCGGTTAAATGTGCAACCGCAGTATCAACTGAGATAACAATATCTAAATTAGTAATTGCGGCGGCTGTGTCGGCAAAATCATGCAGGTCGTTTTCCAGGTTGATTATGTTCATACCTTCTGCCGAATTGTTATTTTCAATAGAGGCTGGTCCCTTTTGAAGGCTATAAAGAGATATTCCGGGAATACCGGATAATTTGCTAAAATCAGCCAGTGAACAGGAACGATTATGGTCATTCTTGTGACGACGGTTACCTGCCCAGACGATACCAATCTTAACATCCTTGTTATCTTCAAGTCTGATTCGCCAAGATTCCTTAAGCACGGGATCAACAGGAATATAATGCGTATCTGATGGAATAGATCCCATGGTGGTGTCAAATATTCTCGGCAAACTCAGGAGAGGAACATAAAAGTCAATTCCAGAGATAGGTTTACGTGTAGATGCTTTCTCTATAATTCCATCAATTCCATCACCGTTTTTAAGCAAACGATGAAGGCTCTGCTCGCACTCTAATATTACATGCCCGCCTTCTGATTTTACCATTGGCAAGTAACGTACAAATTGAATGATATCTCCAAAACCCTGTTCTGTGTGTATGAGGATGGATTTGCCATTTAATGGTTTACCATCCCACATGGGTTGAAGATCAGTTCCGGAAGAGTGTTCATTTATGAGCAATCTCCATTCATATTCCTGCCAACCTTCCTTAAAGTTTTCTGTCAATAACAATGTAAGAGACCTGTTCAAGTGGGCATCTGCATAATCCGGTTCAATTTCTATCGCACGGCTAAAGCATGACGCAGCGTCATACACCATGCCATTTTCTAAAAGTGCATAGCCCAGGTTATTGTATGCTTCTGCATAATCCGGCTTGAGCTTTATTGATTGCCTATAGCTTGTCAATGCCTCGCTGAGTTTATCCAATTCATTAAGTGTATTGCCAAGATTATAATACGCCTCCGGATAGTCAGGCTTGAGTAGTATTGCCTTCTCATGGCTTGATATCGCTTCGTCATATCTACCAGACCCATGGAGTGCTGACCCGAGATTCTTGTACGCTTCCGCATAATCATGTTTGTGCCTTATTGCCCTATTGTAGCATTCTATAGATTCATCAAGTTTGTGTTGTTTTTCTAATAACGTACCAAGATTATTATGTGCCATTGCAAGTGCCGGTTTGAGTGCTATTGCCTGTTTATAACTTATGATTGCGTCATCAAGTCTGTTAAGTCCCTGAAGTGCAGCACCACGATTACAATGCAACTCGGCATTATGCGGTTTGAGCGTAATTGCCTTTTCATAGCTTATTATGGCTTCGTCCGGTTTCCCGCTTTTTCTAAGCGCGTTACCAAGATTGCTATGTGTATCGGAATCATCTGGCTTGTGTACAATTGCCCGTTTATAGTTAGCTACTGCTTCGTCATACCGTCCCATTGCTTGAAGTGCATTACCAAGATTGTAATACGCTTCATCGTAGTCTGGTTTGAGTGCTATTGCCTGATTATATTTCCCTATTGCCTCTTCCAGTCTACCTGAGGCCTGGAATGCAGAGCCAAGATTATTATATGCAATTGCATTGTCCGGTTTGAGTACAAGTGCACGCTGAAGAAAAATGCAAGCCACATCAAAATTTCCTGTTTGCAGGTTCAGTGTTCCCAGGAGAGAGTTTGCATCAACGTTATCCGGTTCTTTCTCAAGTATTCTGTTATAAATAATAGATGCTTCAGTAAGATTTCCCGTCTGGTGAAATCTTAGCGCTTCCTGAAGCATGTTTCCATTGCCTTTTAGCATCTGACTCATAATTTTTTAAAGTTTTATACCTTGTAAGAATACAGATATCAAATTATTATCTGGGAGCCGTATCTCTTATACCAAGGTTTCTTTCTCACAAATGTGTTACTGATTTTGATAGTTTGCATACGGATGTGGATCGAGTTCCGGATTATTTAAATCTGTGAGTTCTTGAATAATTGACTCAGCCTTTTTTGAAAACAGCTCAGACTGAGATTCTTGCCCTATTCTTTTCAGCAGTGAAGCTACCCGTAAGTACGAAACCTCATATTCAGGACAAACCGTTATTGCTGACTTGAAGCACTCAAGAGCCTGCCTGGTGTCCCCCACTACATCAAACTCTTCTCCCAACAATATCCATGTCTTTATTGAATGCGGCTCCTGTATAACCGCTTTACATAAACAGGCAATAGGATCTGTTGTTATTGATGCGGCAAACATGAATGTAAGGTAGTTTTCAGGTTCCAGCACTGCGGCCTCATCAAAAAGTTTGCGGGCCATTTCTTTGTCACGGTGTACCTGCATGGCAATTAGTCCATCGTGAAGAAGATTTTCAAAACGAGTAGATTGTAATTGAAGATGTCTCTCATTAACTATAGCCCCTTCCAGCTTTGAAAATTCTCCAAACAGATGATCCAGGACAATCTCACGATTTTGCCCGTTAATCTGTCCCAGATGATGCCGGTAAAAATCCAATCTGTCATGTACATGTTGTATCTGTAGACGTTCTCGCAATACGTATTGCCGTGCTTCGCCTGCAATGTGTTGAGTGAGCTTGGCATTATCTGTCAGTTGATTTAGAATATTAATCAACTCTGCCGTATTCTTGAAAAAAAAGCCTGTTTCGCCATTCTTAACTGACTCAAGGTATGGTTCCAGATGGGACACAACCGGTACCACTCCAGAAACCGCGTATTCCAGAAACTTTACATCTGACCGTGAGCGGTTAAATGCAAATCTCTGTAGTGGAGCAATGCCAATATCAATTTCTCCCAGAAAATTGTAATAATCATCCAGGGTCCCCGGCAAAGTTCGTTTCTTTTTGTGCTGCGGCAAAGAATCAAAAAGCTTCCAGATGGGATCAGAACACATCAGATGCAGAGTAACATTGGGTTTAGTAATTATCCACTTAATCAACGGCTCTGCAATTTCAGCCATATCTCCAAGATGTCCATGAGACCCACCCCATCCAATAACCAGACCCTGGTCTTTTTTTAATGATTTTTCTGCCGGGACATCCAGTATTTGATTGGGGAAGACAATGCAGTTTTTATTTAAATGACCGTAAAGTCTTTTGAGTTCATGCGATGTTACCTGTAAGGCATCACAGCAATTAGCCAGACGATATCCCAGTGCTAAATTTTCCTTGTTTTTCCAAAAAAAATAGACCGGGTTCCACGTCTGCAGGGCATTAAGGTCATCTGCTATTTCATACACCGTAAGTTTACGTTTTTCTTTTCTTCCCCTGATCAGGGGAAGAAGATCCGCATCACAGATATTCTTTAAAATCAGGACATCAGCCTTCATCATTATTTCAGTTTTTTTCCGATGCTGGTTTGTTATATTGATCACGTACACCCCATCATCCTTTGCCATGGCTATACCTGGTGCATGCGTTCGGTAAAAATAGTCACCGCTGCCCGCATTCTGTGGTGGCTCAACCTGCACTATTAACATCGGAATTTTATTTTCTTTATGTCTCATTTATATATTTCCCTCCAGAAATGTATGAGTTCTTTTCCTTGTCTGTCGAATGTATATTCGCCAGCCCTCTTTGTTGCCTGACTCCTTATTTTGTCTATTATGCCGTCTTCACTATCTATAAGTGATACCACGTGTTTCAGTGTCCGTGCGCATTCAATGATATTACCCCTTTCACACCAGAATCCATTGTCGTCCGTGGCATATTCCAACCCGCCATCACCGTGGAAGCCAACTACTATACAACCGCTGGCCATAGCCTCTATCGGAGGCAGTCCTAGTCCCTCGTAAACACTTGTAGATAGAAATATGGCGGATTCACTCATGATTTCAGCAACCTTTGATTCATTCACATTGTCGATACAGACCCAGGGAACCTGCTTATCTTGTTTATAGAGTCTGTTGAATAGATTCCTGATAAACTCCAGTTCGCCCGGAGATTTTCTGGACATATATGCAATTTGCAGTCTCTTCTTGCGTGGTTTGAAAAGATCAAGATTAATTGCATTGTGAATAACCGGAGCCTCAGCGTAATCAAAAACAGATTTGATAAATTTGCTAATAATATCTGAACAACAAAAAACATCTGAAATACCGTAGTCCTGCCAGGAATCACCATTTTGGAGCCCCTTAAAAACATAAAAATGATTCTGGCAAAAGAGATACTTCCTGTTATTAATATTTTTACATGCCTCAATCGCGGCCTTGTTGTCTTCCGGAATAACAATTATATCGTCTGGAGAAATCTGAAGATTTCCTTCTGCATAAAGTACGGGCACATTACAATCCAGCCATGGGGCCTTGAACCCAGTTTTATTGTGTACAACAAAAGCTGGATAGCCGTTTTCCACTAAATGGGAAACATGGGCGTAGATAACCTTCACACCACCAGATGGAACAAGGCTGTCATAGCTGATATATAAGATTCTGCCGTTATTTTTCACTGTTTTTACCATGAGTTTATACCGTTAACATTTCAGCCATTCTGCTTTGTCGCTTAATTACGGAATAGAGATCAATCAGATTTTCTTTTACCTGCTCAAACACGGTAGTCCAGTCATTTGGTTGCAGTTGTCGAAATAAGCGCATACCCGGATACCAGGGACTATCTTCCCTGTTCAGTAACCATCGCCAGTCCGGATCAAAAGGCAGTAGTGTCCACACCGGTTTGCCAATAGCACCGGATAAATGTACAACTGCAGTATCAACCGAGATTACAATATCCAGGTTGGCAATTACCGCTGCTGTATCGGCAAAGTCATCCAGCTCATTCTCCAGGTTGATTATGTTCATCCCTTCTGCCGAATTATTGTTTCCGATAGAAGCTGGCCCTTTTTGAAGACTATAAAAAGATATTCCTGGAATACTGGACAAATTGGCAAAGTCAGCCAGTGTACAGGAACGATTACGGTCATTTTTGTGATGGTGGTTACCTGCCCAGACTATACCAATCTTAGGATTATTGTTGTCGTCAAGCCTGATTCTCCAGTGTTCCTCAAGTATGGGATCAATTAAAATATAGGGGTTGTCGGAAGGTATAGAGTCCAGTTTAGTACCAAATATTCCGGGCAGGCTCAATAGTGGTACGTGAACATCAAATTGTTCAGATGATTCATTGCCCGGTGTTGTTTCAATAATTCCATCTATCCCTGAACAGTTTTCCAGCAACCGAAAGAGACTTTTAGAACACTCGATTGTCACTCTCCCACCTTGTGCTTTAACCATTGGCAGGTACCGTACAAATTGAATAATATCTCCAAAACCCTGTTCCGTTTGTATAAGGATAGATTTGCCGTTTAACGGCTTACCATCCCACATGGGTTGCATATCTGTTCCAATGGTGTGGCCTTTTATATGCAATCTCCATTCATATTCGTGCCAGCCTTCTTCTAATTTTTCTGTCAGCAATAGTGCAAATGACCTGTTTAAATGTGCCTGGGCATAGTCCGGCTTAAGTGTTATTGCCCGTTCGTAACTTGCTATCGACTCTTCAGGTTTTCCTGTTCCCTGCAAAACGGTACCTAGATTATTATGTGCTTCGGCATAATCCGGTTTGAGTTCAATTGCTCGACGATAACATGCCATCGCTTTGTCGGGTTTATCTTGTCTCATAAATGAAACGCCGAGATTATTATGTGCCTCAGCATAGTCTGGCTTAAGTTTGATTGAAAGGTTATGACTTTTTATTGCATCATCGAATCTACCCAATTCCTTCAGTACAATACCGAGATTGTTATGCGCTTCGGCATAATCCGGTTTAAGTTCAATTGCTTGATATTGACATGACAGAGCTTCATCCAGTTTACCTGATTCTTGAAGTACAGAACCAAGGTTACTATGTGCCACTGCACAATCCGGTTTCAGAACTGTCACCTGTCTATAACATTCTATTGCCTCATCGTGTTTACCTTGTTCTCTCAGCGTATTTCCAAGATTACCGTACGCATCAATGTAGTCAGGTTTGAGTTGAATTGACTTCCTATAGCACACTACGGCTTCCTCAAGTTTCCCCTGTGCTTTAAACGTATTACCAAGATTATAATGTGCATCGGTGTAGTCTGGCCTAAGTGCAATTGCCTGCCTATAACTCGCGATTGCTTCCTCAAACCGGCCTGATTCTTGAAGTGCAGTGCCTAGATTACCATGAGCCATTGCATAACCCGGTTCCAGCTCAAGTGCCTTCCTGAAGAGTAAACATGCCAAGTCAAGCTTACCTGACTGCAGGTTAAGTGTGCCAGATAGGAAGAGTGCATCAATGTTATTTGGTTGCATTTCAAGTAACTTGTTATAACATTTTGCCGCTGAACCAAGATTCCCAGCCTGATGAAGCTTTAGTGCTTCCTGAAGCAAGTCCTTCTTGTTTTTTTTATTTAGATTCATTATATTTCTTAAGTCTTATGTAGGAAGGCTAAGGCGATAGCAAATCCAATCTAAACCGGTAAGACTTCAACATTCGAATTGTCTTTTACGCAAGCAGAGATCTCTTGCAGCAACGCACTCTTCACCTCTTCAAATACTCCTGTCCAATCATTAAGTTTAGATTGCCGAAACAATCGCATGCCAGGGTACCACGGACTGTACTCACGTTTAAGAAACCAACGCCAATCCGGTGCTGAATGTAAAAGTGTCCACACGGGTTTACCCATAGCTCCGGCCAGATGTACTACTGCAGTATCCGTGGAAATAACAAGGTCAAGATTTTCAATAACGGCCGAGGTATCGGCAAAGTCATTTAAATACTCATCCAGACAGGTAATATTCATTCCCTCGGGTGGATTGAGGGTTTCATTTGAAGCCGGACCCTTCTGAAGGCTATAGATTTTAAGTCCTGGTATTTCTGCCAAAGGGGCAAAGTCGGCAAGGGAACATGACCGGTACTGATCCTTATACGTGGGCCTACCCTTCCAGACAATACCAATCTTGAAATCATTACTATGACATAATTTTGTTCGCCAGTGCTTCACAGGTTCCGGATCAATCTCAATGTAAGGTATATCTGCCGGCATGTTGTCAAGGGATGTATCAAATATCCCTGGCAAACTTAAGAGATGAATATGAGTGTCAAATATTACTTTTGATTTAGATTCTTTTTCAATAATTTTATCTATTCCTGCACAATTCTCCAAGAGACGCAGAAGATTCTTTGGACATTCAAATACCACATACCCCCCTAGTGCCTGGACCATAGGCAGGTAGCGGACAAATTGAATTGAGTCTCCAAAACCCTGCTCAACATGCACCAGGATAGACTTGCCGTTGAGTGGTGATCCATCCCATCTGGGCTGCTTGAAAGTCCTTGTAGCACAGTTCTTTGTATGCAATCTCCATTCGTATTCTGGCCAACCCTCTTTAAAGTTTTCTGTCAACAACAATGCGAGAGATCTGTTTATGTGCACACCAACATCGTCAGGTTTCAGCTTTATCGCGTTACTATAATATACTATTGCTTCTTCGTGTCTGTTCTGTTTCTGCAAAACAGAACCCAGATTATTATATGCATCTGCATAGTCTGGTTTTAGTAATATTGCCTGACGACAACTCACCTCTGCTTCGTCAAATCTGCCTTGCTCCTTAAGTGCATTACCAAGATTACTATGCGCCATTGCATAGTCTGGCTTGTAAATCAAAGACCTTTTATAATTTCCAACTGCCTCCTTAAGTGCTCCTTGTCCCTTGAGTACTGTACCTAGATTATTGTATGCTGGTGCATGGTCTGATTTAAGTGATATTGCTTTTCTCAGGAATATACCTGCTGCACCAAGGTCTTCTGTTTGCAGATATAAAGTACCAATTAAAAAAGTAGCTTCAACGTGATCCGGATGCTGCTTAAGTGTTTTAAGGTAAAGTGCAGCTGCATTTGTAAGATCGCCAGCCTGATGATATTTAAATGCCTGTTGAAATAAATTATCGGTATTTCCCATTTTATACAATTAAGTGAAAATAAATCACAAATTAGGCAATTCCATATAAACATACATGGTTTTTTGAAACTTATTGCGCTAAATACATGCCAAAGTCTGTTTCGGTCTGATATTTGTGTACATTCAATGTAAATAGACAATTATTGAATTTATTAAGCCGTAGTATTAACTCCAGAAATAATGCAGTACCGCTAAATACAATTTGGCTCATAACCTTTAGTGTATTGCATAGTAATGAGTTACGAAATTCATTCAGATATAACCAAGAAGTTCTTTAGAAGAATTATTAATAAATTAAAATATATATTATGCATATGATGAAAAATCTTAATGGACTTTCAATTTGTTTATTTTTTAGTTTTTCCTGTATAAATTTCCAACACTGTAGGAATATATTTCTCCATTGAGTTCGTATCGCTTGAATTATGAATAACTATATTTCACCTTTAAAAACAGATTACAGCTCCAAATATGATGATACTCCACGAATGGACCTGTTAAATCTTATTACCGAAGTGCCTGAGCGTGTGTTTGAAATCGGATGTGGAGCCGGTGCGACAGGGAAAGCGTTCAAACAAAAGTTTAAAGATATTGAATTTATTGGACTGGAGCCTGAAGAAAAGGCTGCTGAAATTGCGCAGACACGTCTGGACAAGGTTATAAGATCAGATATAGAAAAAGTACGGTTGGACTCGCTTGGATTAATTAAGGAATACTTTGACTTAATTATTTGTGCCGATGTGCTGGAGCATCTTTATGATCCATGGAAGACTATCTTTACCTTGCGTGACTATCTTAAACCAAATGGAAGTATGCTTGCAAGCATACCTAATATACAAAACATTGATATCATTAACAAACTGGTGGATGGTCACTGGACATATTCTAAATACGGTTTACTGGATGCGACACATATACGCTTTTTTACTTTGAATGAAATTACAAAAATGTTTACCGGAACAGGCTTTAAAATAATTCAATGTTCTCATGCAAAACAGTCCGAATTGGACCGAATTAAAGAGTGGCCAACCGATATAGATTTTGGAAAGATCGTGTTAAAAAATGTTACCAGGGAGGAGGCCTCAAAGCTTTTTGTATTTCAGTATTTTATAATAGCGCAGAAAACTCCTTTCTTAGAAGCAGAAGAGATATAAAAATTTTAAGTAGTAAATTGATGGAATTAGTTTTTTAAGACAAAGACATGTTGCCCTTAAAATGAATATTTTATTTCTAACACATTCTTCTCCTAATTATGTTCCGGACTTTCTGCTACATGGATTAAGGAAGTTGTTAGAAGAAAAAGTTGTAGATTATCCAAAAAAGGAGTGCTTATACAGTGGATTACAGGATGGAAAGCATCCTGAAATATATTACGATCCGTTCTGGTTTCCTGCAGATAACGGCAAGATAGACAGGGACGATATTGAAAACAGGCTGAAAAACCATTATTTCGATTATGTAATATGTGATATACATGCCCTCTCTCTTTTCAATAGTATGTTGGACAAATTACCCGGAATACAGCTGAAGCTAGTAATCATTGATGGAGAGGATTTTCCCGCTAAAATAAATCCCGGCTCTTTTGTGATTTGTCGAAGGGAAACGAACGGTACCGATTATAGTATTCCATTACCAATGTCACTACCAGAGGAGATATTTAATCGGATTTCATCGTATAAAGATAATCCAAAATCGTATTCTATCGGGTTTCTTGGATCAGTAGGGAAACATTCAGAGAGTAGATATACATTAATAGAGGAGATAGCATCCTACTATCCGGACAGCCTTCTTCAGGCAGCTCCTGTCTCTGAGACTGAAGGTAAACATCCTGATGAAAGGGTTGGACTTGATTCCTACTACGATAATCTTCAAAGATGTAGAGCAGTGCTTACCCTGCGCGGGGCAGGGTATGATACATTACGCTTTTGGGAGAATGCCGCATGCAATGCATTACACGTTTCAGAAACAATGCCGCTATTTATACCAGATGATTTTGAGGACAAACGAGATATTATTCGATTTTCTGATATTGATCAGTTGAGGAAAGTTATTGATAGCCATCTTTCAGGCAGCGAGGAAACAGATCAAATAATTAAAAGCAGTAACCAGCATCTGAAAAATTACCATTTGACTACCAAAAGAGCAATTTATTTCCTGGATAGAATTAAAAGAGCATTTGACAATTAGAATTAATAATAATTTAGTAAACATGACTATCGCAAAAAGCACATACGAGGATTATAAGCCAGCCGGACAGGGATCAGGTGTTTTGCCAATTGTAGAAAACCTTCGAGTGCTAGAGGTAGGTTTTGGATCAGGAGATCTCTTGAAAGAACTTCGCCTGAAGGGGAATGATGTGTACGGAACAGATGTAGGCAAGAGTATTATAGAAAGTGCCAAAACATCAGGATTTAAAAATGTATTTCATGTTGATGTAAGTGAACAACCGTTACCCTTTGACGAGGATTTCTTTGATGCTATATACTGTTACGAAGTATTTGAGCACCTTACAAATCCACATAGACTTTTCTTTGAAATAAGACGCATATTGAAACCGGAACATAATCTATATTTCTCGGTACCTACTCAGGAGCAGACAATGGGTTACGGACCGTGCCGACACTCTTTTGTATATCCCGGCCTGCTTGAAAGAAAGAATCTGGAACGGTTCTTTATGCAGATGTATTTCAAAACTGAATATTATGAAGAAAACAGGGAAGGTATAATTTATCACAGAAACTATATTTTGAAGAATATGAAACAACCTGATAAACCTGATATTATGAAAGTAATAATCGGTGACTATTCCGTATCAAATTTATATGGAGATATCCTAAAGACAACAGATATGAATTTAGAGATAGATAGAGACATAGAGCCGTATATTGCAATCCTTGAGGAAGCTGGAAGAAATAAAAATTGGAATATGTTTAATCAAACGATGAATATTGTGGTTTCGTGTTATTCCGATTATCATCCACTATATATCAAGCTTGCTGAAATCCTTAATCTCAATGGCAATAATGAAGGGGTAAAAGTTGTGCTGGAGAGATTACGTATACTACCAGGCACTCCTAAAGAATTGATTAACCAACTAGATAAAATACTGTGAAATGAGAGCTATTTGATATGGATATAAATATGAATACTGATTTAAAAAATCCTGAAATAATACGCAGCTTTATAATCCCGGTCCTGGATTTTTCACCACATAGTCCTTACAACATCAATACTTTACTGAAAGACCTTGAGAATATCTCCGGTGAGGTTATCTGCGTTTTTAATAGCGTTGAAGTGTTTGATAAACTTCACAAACATCCACGTATAGACAAATACTGTTTTAACAATTTGAATGCCGGTGTGAGCCGTTCATGGAATATTGGCATCAATCTGGCAGAAGGGAAGTATGCATTTATACTCAATGCGGATGTACATATACTCCCAACAGCAATTTACCAATTAGAATCGTATCTCTTAAGTCTAGACAAAGCCGTTATAGCTGGTCCAAGTGGTGTGACAATTGATTATCAAAAACTTCAAGATACCAACATTTTTCATAAAGGGAATTTCAACGAAGCGGTAAAGGTACATGCTGTTTCAGGATTTTTTTTTGGTATTCACCTTGAAAGGTATCTCAAGCATAATCTGATGTTTGATGTGCAATTCAGTCCGTGCTTTTGTGAAGAGTGGGATATAGGATTACAGGTTATGCAGGCAGGTCTTGCTTGTTATGCGGTTCCGGTAAATGATTTTGAACATCACTGGGGTGCATCTCATGATAAACACCTGTCTGTGAATTACTTTGGAAGAGTGATGAGCAGAGATGATATACTACCGGTAAACAGAGAAAAGTTTGTGTTGAAATGGAATCATATCTGTTCTCCTGAAAAAGCAACCAGATTAGACATATCGAAAGTACAGAAGCTAGAAAATTTTCTAGAAAAAATAAAAAAAGAGACATATCCGGAACCGCTGCATGATTTACATACCAACATCTCAAAACAGTCGCTTGGTATATTTTTAGAGAAATATCCATTGCCAGAAGATGCTAAAGTATTGGACGTCGGATGCGGACAGGGAGTCGCTTTAGAACTTTTCAAAAGCAAGGGGCTGCGTTCCACAGGTATTACATTAAATAACGAAGATTATACGGTTTGTAAACAAAAAGGATTTGATGTCTATGAAATGGATCAATCATTTCTCGACTTTAATGACGAAGAGTTCGACTTTATATGGTGTAGACACTGCCTGGAACATAGTATTTTTCCTTATTTCACACTATCAGAACTGTTCAGGGTACTTAAATCTAATGGATATATTTATATCGAAGTTCCTGCTCCGGATACCCCATGTAATCATCAGACTAACGTAAATCATTATAGTGTCTTAGGTAAAAGCATGTGGATTGAGCTGATGAAACGTTCAGGATTCATACTATTAGAGACCATGCAGATACCACTAGATCTTAAAATTGGGAAAGATTATTATTGGATATTCATACTACAAAAACCATAAACAGATAAACTAAACCATGGAAGAGAACCTGACAAAAACGGAAATATCACGTAGCTTCATAATACCGGTACTGAACTTTTCTGCAAATAGTCCTTACAATATTAGTACATTGCTGAGTGATCTTGAAAATATTCCGGGTGAGGTTATTTGCATTTTCAATAGTATCGAAGTGTTTGATAAACTTCATAATCATCCACGCATAGATAAGTACTGCTTTAATAATCTTAATCCCGGCAAAAGTCGTTCATGGAATATTGGAATTAACATGGCAGAAGGAATATCTGCCTTTATATTAAATACAGATATTCATGTTCTCCCATCAGCAGTTGAACAAATGGAAACATATCTCTATAGTCTGAATAATGCTGTTATTGTTGGTCCTCAGGGCCGGAACATTAATTTTGAGGATCTTAGTATTGTCAAATCTTTTGATAAAGGAACATTTAATGAACCTGTACAGACACATGATGTTTCAGGTTCCCTGTTTGCCATACATCTTGATAAATATCTCAAGCATCACTTGATATATGATGTGCAGTTCAGCCCATGTTTTTATGAAGAGTGGGATATGGGATTACAGATTATAAAGGCAGGTCTGGCCTGTTATGCTGTTCCGGTAAAGGACTTTGAGCACCATGTGAAAACCTCTCTTTCAGTAAATTATTTTGGCAGAGAACTCACCCGGGAGAAAATACTGTCAGAAAACAGAGAACGGTTTGAGGCAAAGTGGCTTCAATCTCCTTCCGATGATAAACATCCTACATGATCACGTAATATTTAAGTCCGTTATTACAGAGGATATGTTGCATTATGATCTATTTGATTTTACCAAGGGGAAATAACTTTGGCTGGGGTGTCTGTGGAAAATATCTCGTCAAAGAGATATCAAATATTACAGATACAAAATATATTACTGAGAACTTTGGTGTTGAAGATATTGGTGATGAATATGAATTTCATTTTCTCAAAAGTAAGTTAATCAGTGAGACAGAGGCAACGAATATTAATAGTGGTGAGAGCCGTCAGGTTGAAGGTCCTGTTTTACAGGCGATATCTAACCATTCCCTGGTGCCATGGGGTCCGGAAATTAATGGATCATTCAAAGCAGGGTACACTTTTTTTGAAGAAAACATACTTAAACAGGAGTATATTCAGAATGGAAAAGACAACTTTGATGTTGTAATAACCGGTTCTAAATGGTGTGAAGAAGTTCTGCGAAATCATGGGCTTGATAATGTGACTACCGTAATACAGGGAGTAGACCAGCAGATATTTAACTCTCATCATTCAGAAAAAGAGATTTTCAAAGATAAATTTGTAATTTTTTCAGGCGGTAAATTTGAAATTCGTAAAGGTCAGGATATTGTAATAAAGGCATACAAGATCCTTCAGGACAGACATAAGGATGTCATGCTCGTGAACTCATGGTATAACATGTGGGGAGAAAGCATGAATACCATGGCGGCTTCCCAACACATCAAATATCAAGTCAATTCGAAGGATTATTCAACGATAATAAACACAATTTTACATGACAATGGCCTGGACACCAATCGGATCGTAACGATGTTGCCACGCCCTAATGCCATGATGTCCAAAATATATAAAAACACTGATATCGGTTTGTTTCCAAACAGATGTGAAGGGGGTACCAATCTCGTTCTCATGGAATTTATGGCTTGTGGTAAACCGGTAATAGCTTCTTACAACAGCGGACATAGAGATGTTATCAATAACGATAATTCTATTATGATAGAGAACATGAAGCAGATTGATATTAATAAAAACGGGACCAGGATCGCGACATGGGATGATCCTGATTTAGATGAAACCGTTAGCCATCTGGAATGGGCTTATCAAAACAGGGATAAATTGAAATCACATGGATTATGTGCAGCAAATGACCTGAAAGAACTCACATGGAAGAAAAGTGCAGAAAAGTTTATTGCAATCATTAATGGCCATAAATCGAAAGAACAAAGCAAAAGCTAATACTGTCCAGCATAAATTAACCGATAATGATTACCCTTCTACAATCGCTTATTGAAGACAATTAGATTCAATATTGATAGAATATTGTAGATTATACAAGTTGAAAATTTTATCTGTAAATTCTGAAATGGGCCGAGGACCAACCAAAGATCATTATCGAATAATGAATGAAAATTTTGTTGAAGGCTCCCTGACCTGCCTTACACCAGCTGTGATAGAGCGAAGAATTACAACAGAGTTTCCATTAGTGCTAAATATAGAGCCTACCAATGCATGTAATGCCAAGTGCTACTACTGCCCGAATGGTGAAGTAGTCATGAATCAAGGAGTAAGCTTTCTAGACATAAATGATTATAAAAGAATAATTGATCAGATAAAATCACATAAACTTATAATGTTGAATTTCCATAAGGATGGTGAGCCACTTTTACACAAAAAGCTTCCTGATATGGTAGAGTATGCTAAAGAAAAAAATGCTGCAGACGTAATTCATTTGAATACAAACGGAATTCTTATTAATAATAAGGTCGGCAGAGGTATCATTGAAAGAGGTATTGATGATATAACTGTCAGTATTGATGCTGCTAATAAAAACACATATCAACAACTTAAGGGCATTGACGGATTTGATAAACTTGAGGAGAGTATAGAAAAGATAATCAATTATAGAGACAAGATAAAGAGTAATACAAATATCAGAGTAAAAATCATGGAATTTGATGAAATTGGCAAAGATGAGATTGATGCTTTTTTTGAAAGATGGTCTGATATAGCTGATGAAGTTCAGGTTACAGGAATTCAATAGGTTCTGCTTTTTTGCCATTAATTTCTTTATAAATTACTTTTGGTTTTGAGACCTGAAGCTCATAACCCTCTCTTCTCATACTTTCAATCAGTACAGATAAGTGTAATAAGCCTCTACCTGATACGTGGAATGAATCTCTCGATTTATCATCATGTACTTTCAGCGAGACATTAGAACGCAATTCTCTGTATAATCTTTCTCTCAAATTTCGGCTTGTTATATATTTTCCATCTTGACCGGCAAAAGGGGAGTCGTTTACGGAGAACATCATAGACAATGTAGGCTCATCAATGGTTATGATAGGAAGTGGCTTTGGATCACTGACATCTGCCAGAGTATCTCCAATCACCACATTCTCTATTCCGGTAATTGCAATGATATCACCGGCAACTCCCTCTTTAATGCTTTTACGTTCCAGGCCGGCAAAAGAATAAATTTCTGAAACTCTTTCTTTAGATTTCTCACCATTCCTCTTGAGCCAGGCGACTTGACTGCCGGCACGTATACTTCCATTTACAACCTTTCCAATTCCTATTCTACCAACGTAGTCATTATAGTCCTGTGCCTGTATGAGCATCTGGAATGGTTCATCCGGGTTAGTCGTTGGTGGGGGGATATGCTCAACAATAGCGTCCAGAAGTGGAGTTAGAACACTGCTCTCTTCGTCTACTTCACGCTTTGCGTACCCATCTCTGGCACTAGCGTAAACAACCGGGAAGTCTAATTGATCTTCATCCGCTTCTAAGTCTACAAACAGGTCAAAGACTTCGTCAAGGACGTCATTTGGCCTTGCTTCAGGCCTGTCAATTTTATTGATAACGACAATTGGTTTCAGGTGATAACCCAACGCCTTCTGCAACACATATCTGGTTTGTGGCATTGGGCCTTCGTATGCGTCTACCAGAAGCAGTACTCCTTCTGCCATCTTTAAAGTACGTTC